>JAPUIP010000288.1 GCA_027296925.1 Candidatus Poribacteria bacterium
TGCGCTGCACGTCGTCATCGGTCAGCGGGTGTGCGGCAACGAACACGGGATCACCGTCGAGGCCTTCGACCAAGACCGTGACTGAATCGCGTCTGGTGACTCTGTGCATTTAGCCCAATTCCTAAGTATTTTCATCGGTTATTGACGATGCAGATTACGTACCAATGCGATTCGGCTATTTCGGGTTGATCATTGACATCACTCAGGTCAGTTTTTCGACCAGCTCATCGAAGCCAGATGCGCTCACATCGAAGGTCTCAAGGGGCAGAGCGGGCTCATCAGTCGGAAACACCCTCCACCAGTCGTCTTCCCGATGTACGTATGCGGTTTTCAGGCCGGCGTCTTTGGCGCCCTTGAGATCCCTCACATGCGCCGCCACCATCATCACCTCATCTGGTCCGCAACCAAGGAGTTCAGCGGCCTGTTGATAAGTTCGCGTGTCTGTTTTATATCGCTCGTGTCTACTTCTTTTGCGTAAGTCCTAGCTTCGACGAACGCACGGGATAAGGTTTCGTAGGACAGCGTGGCCGCCGCCAATGGATCGTAGTTCTCGCGGGCTTGCACCATGAAACTCACTTCTGCCGTGATAAACCCGTCATAGCCGTGCCCCATGTACTCTAACCCAGTTTCATGCGAACACTCCTTCGTTTGTGACCAACAGGACGGTATAAACTGTCGAAAGTGCATCGGCTGCGTAAGATTAACACGTTCCACGTCTATATTCCCATGCCTTCGTTAATCTCCCGCTGATAATCATCGATCTGTTCGGCGAGCATATCATCGATAGTGACGATGTGTCCGCTTGCACCAGACTCAAGTATGGCATAAGCAACGGCGACGGAGCGCGTCCCCTGTGCGGCGTCTACTTCAATCGGATGCGCTCCAGAGATTGCCCCCGCAAAATCTCCGTATTCAATGGCGATGATTTTCCGATCTGTCTCGGAGAACGAGAAATCATAGCGCCAGAGTCGATTTCCGCCCCACAAATCGGTCGTCACTGCATCGAGATGAAAATCAGGTACAAGTTCCAGTATCTTCTCATCACTGATAGTATCTTCGCCGTCAATGTTCAGCGTGATATGCCTGCCGCTGCGATCGCCGGGCAAAGCCATCGATCCACGTGAGCCATAAATTTGCCGCGCCCACACTCCCTGACCCCGACCCGCGTGATCTTCAATGTACTGCCCCACGACGCCGTTTTTGAAGGTCAGTGTTGCATAAGCCGCATCCTCTGCTGTGGCCTCAAACTCAGCTGGCATCTCCTTCTGCCAACGCCCATAAACGCCGCCGGGATTAGGCGCGTCTGTTCCACCGCCAGCAGCGGGATTCTTACGAATCGGTTCGTGGAGCCGTGTCCTGGCATAAACCATGTCGATGTCGCCGAGGAAGTACTCCATCATATCTGCGTAGTGAACGCCCATATCCAACAGGATGCCGCTCTGATCTTTGTGATGACGCCAAACGGAGAGCATCATCCGATCTCCGCCGCCGACTGCGTGATGGATGAGAAAACGTGGTTCTCCAATAACGCCTGCGTTGAGCAAGGCTTTTGCCAGACGATTAATGGGATCGCGGCGATAATTCTCCGCTACGCTTAAAACCACGTTGGAACGCTCCGCCGCCTGGCGGATGAGATTGCACGCTCACACGGTCAACCCCATCGGCTTTTCGACCATTGTGTGCCAGCCACGTTCTAACGTTTCGACGGCGATGGTGTGATGGTATCGGGGGGTCGTGGTCATGTCAACCGCCTCAACGCCGACCGCCGCCAATGCGTCCAAATCGGTAGCGACCGTTGGGCGGATTCCAAAATGTTCTGCAGCTTGATCGGCGAGGGATTCAGCGTTGTCGCGTACCGGAGCGCATGCGCCGACAAGTTCAAACCGTTCCTACCCCGTTCGGTGAAGTTCTGCCAGTCCATACAGGTGACGGTGTCCCATACCGCCACACCCAACGATGGCTAATCGAATGAGCTCACTCACTGTATGCCCTCCGTAGTATCTGGATTTCCTCATTATAAGGAGTCAATGAACTGATGTCAATGGCGAAAGTTTGGAAGTCAACCTGACAGCAAGGTGTGACTCTAATCTACGGCAGATTTTTGTAGACTGATACGCCGAAATGCTGTAAAATGGGTCGTCGTTTGTTCAACCATGGAGATAACGGCAGACGCTCAAGTTTAATTTTTGCCGTCGCTCCACTATTCACGAAAGTCTCCAATCGGTTCCCGAACAGTGCACACCGGGCAAAGACCATGGGCAATCCACGCTTTGGCACGGTGCTGTGCCTCATTCGGACTTGGTGGAGAAACCGGACTCATCGGAACGAGCATAATGGAGGCAGTCTCACCCCCGGTAGTCGTAGTCAACTGGCTACCTGTCACTATCGTACTGGCGATGGCCGTGCACACAATCCGTCACGCGAGACGACCGAAGGCACCATAGTCCGACAAATCACGGATATATGGTTCGGTAAGGACGAGTCTCGCCCAGGTTCTCGGCCAAGGGCTCCAGTCGTTTCAGATGGGGCACCGACAAGAGGACAACATGAAAACTGCAATGATATACGGCCCCAGAGACATTCGGGTCGAAGATGTGGATATCCCCGTCATTGGACCAGACGACGTCCTGGTCCAGGTGAAGGCATCCGGCATTTGCGGGTCCGATGTTCACAGGTATCTGGGAACGGAGTACGCCCGCGGTTATAGCAACTATCCCATGAATTCAGGACATGAATACTGCGGGGATGTGGTACAGATTGGAAATCGAGTGAAGGGATTTCGAGAGGGAGAGCGGGTTACCCTCGGCGTGTCCTGGGGCAGCGGCAGGCTTGGAGCCTTTTCCGAGTACGTGCACATACCGGATGCAGACAACAGGCTGTGTCGCTTGCCTCAGGAGATTACCCACGTCAATGGCGCACTGATAGAGCCCTTCCTCGTCGCCATGAACAGCTATCACCGACCGAATCCCACGCTCGACGACAGCATTCTGATCCTGGGCGCAGGCACGATCGGACTTTGTGTGCTGCTGCTTTGCCAAGCGAAGGGTATGCAGGACATCACTGTGAGTGAGCCATCGGCCAGGAGGCGCGAGATGGCGGAGCGGATCGGCGTTAAGACGGTGAATCCCGCTGATGAGAATCTTGAAGAGATCGTCATGACCGCCACGCAA
>JAPUIP010000289.1 GCA_027296925.1 Candidatus Poribacteria bacterium
TCATCACCGAGACTAAAGATGCTCTTAAACCCGATCCCACGAAAGCCAATGGTGTGAAGCGACCGCTTGTTGGAGTAACCGAAGCGACACAGAGACCTGAAGTGGTCCCGTATAAAGTCCTCACCGTTATGGGTGAAGACGAAATCCCCATCCTGAATGTCCACCCAGGCCTTAGTTGCCCCCGCATCGTCGGCATTCTGAAGAAGCTCCGAAACGACATGTTGCGGCCTCTGGACCTGCATGAACAACTGGTGCCATGGCGCCGCAAGCTCGGGGTCCTGTTCCAGTTGGTCCCAACGTCGGGCCGCACGGCAGCGGACTTCCTCGAAATAGGCAGGGACATTTGTCATCGCGGCGGTTCCCCCTTGGCAAGCAGGTCTGTCAGTTTGTAATTGACGCTGGTCACGCCAAAATCGGGTTCCCGGCCGAAGGGCTCTCGCACATAGGTGATCTTCGCCGCTTCCTCTCCGGCAACCTCTACGACGGCCAGGATGAACTGCTCCGCTTTGTTCAATGCGGTGAGAATTTCGTTCTTTGTGATGGTGACGGTCTCCGCACCCTGAACTCGCCCCTTCACTTCGATGAAGCGAAGTCGAGCATCGCCGTTGGGGTCGCGCGACTCGACATCGTAACCGCATTTGTCTGCAGCCACATCGCGCGGCTCGAATCCCAGTTCCCGCTCAACACCCATCACCGCATTCATGGCGATCATCTCGATACGCTTGGTTTCCTTCGCATGGAGAGGAGGCGTGGCCGAAGAGCCTGTGAGTTTGTTGAGCAGACCAATCGGAACGATCATCGCACCACCGATCACGTTGGGTGGAAGTGGGGAAATCTGGCGTTCCTGCTGCAGATCTTCCATGCGTTTCTGAAGACGCGACGTCAACTCGTCCGCCCGCTGGCGTGCCTTTCCGGAATTGATTCTTGCGTTAACCTTGCCCGCCAGTTCCTGTTGCTTGAGCTGTTCGGCGCGATGATCCCAATGGTTGATTTCGACGGTGAGCCGTTCCTTGACAGCTGCCATCGTCTTGTCGACCAGTTCTTCTTTGCGCGATTTCACTTCTTGAAGGTGGTTGGGTACCAGATTTTGAACTGCATACCCGAGTGCGCGCGTCTCGATCTCGTCGCGCAGCCAGCCCGACTGTTCCATCTCCTGGATCAGCTTGTGTTCCGAATCCGTGGGAGGGCGATAATCGAGATAAGGTGCATATCCAGCCCCGAGAACCTGGCCAGCTTCTGTCACTTCGGCAAACTGGACCTGGCGGGAAACAACCCGCCGATTTCCCACGCGATCCATTCGGGCATCTTGAATGGAGTGCTCCAGGTAGACGAGCGCACGGACTTCCTCACCGGGGTCGCTCTCGTCGATCAAGATCGCGCCCTGTTTGAGAAGGTCGCGGTGCCTTTCGAGGATCAGATCAATCGTGGCATCGAGCAGCGGATGGCCTGGGCAGACAAACTCCGCAACGGGCTTGCCGGGCAGGCTGATCAGGTCCTTTTCGAAAGTTAACCGTTCGTACCGTGTGAGCACGGCGTCGCGCATACCGATAATGCGGTCCCGGTTTCGTATGACATTGGGGACGTGGGTGCCCTCGTATCTCTTTGGCTCTCTTTCCCGCAGCGTACCACCAAGCCGTTTGAACGCTTCCCTGAAAAATGCCGCAATGAAATGCGGCTGGAGCCGCCGCGCCTCAGCACGTTCCATGTCTTCGCGAATCTCCTGAACGCGAGAGACGTCCATCGAATCATGGGCAAGCGCATGTTCTTCGATCAGAGCACGCAGTTTGTTACGATCAAGGGCGTTATCAACGACTTCATTGAGACGGGCACGCACCTCAGGTTGGTCGCCGTAGCGAATGGCCTCCATCAGCAGTTTTCGGAGCGGCTTACCGTCAAAGGTAAGTTTGCCTAAAACATTAAAAACTTTGCCGCCAAGAGCCTTACGTTCCTCGTCCAGCTTTTCCAGTAGCCGACGATAGACGTCACCTTCCCTTGTTTTGGATGCAACGAGATTCCAGCAATGGCACACTTCGGTCTGTCCGATTCTGTGGATACGCCCAAACCGCTGTTCGAGACGATTGGGATTCCAGGGTAGATCGTAATTGACCATCAAGTGGGCGCGTTGGAGATTGATACCTTCACCGGCAGCATCCGTGGCCACCAACACTTCCGTCTCTTTATCTTGCGTAAATAAGGTCTGTGCTTTCTTGCGTTGTTCACGCCCCATCCCGCCGTGAATAGTCACGACCGCTTCCGCTTTTCCGATAACGGATCCAATGCGCTCCTCAAGGTAATTTAAGGTGTCGCGATGCTCGGTAAAGATGATGAGTTTCCGCCGGTGGCCATGGGCATCGAACATCTCGGTCTGATTTTGCAGGAGCCGGGATAATTCGTCCCATTTTCGGTCCGTGTGTGACTGGCGGACACGTAGCGCAATCTGCTCCAGGCCCCTCAGGATCGCGATTTCCGCCTTCAATTCGGTGATGGTCTGGGCGGCCGACGCCAGATCGACGATGCGCTGTTCGGTATCCTCGACCTCTTCATCCGGGGCGTCTTCGAGATCCTCAAGGTCATCGGCAGTCAGGGTTGGAACTTCCTGCCGCCATTCGATGCTGACTTCAGCGCCACGCTTTAGGAGTTCTTCTTCTCGGCAACGTTTCTCCAGGCGTTCCCGGCGGCGGCGAAGAGACTGGTATATGGCCTCGGGAGAAGACGCCAAGCGGCGCTGCAAAATAGTCAGAGCGAAGCCCACCGTACCTCTACGTCCATCGTTTTTCAGTTTCTCGGCTCGATTAAATTCTTCTCTCACATACTCTGTGACCTTCGCGTAAAGCTCTGCTTCTCCATCAGACAAATGATACTCAACGGTGTAGGCTTTGCGCTCCGGGAATAGAGGCCGGCCATCAAATTTAAGCAGATCTTCTTTGACCATTCGTCGCATGAGATCAGAAACATCCACGGAGTGCACACCATCGCGGAATTTCCCCTCGAAACGATCTCCATCCAGCAGCGCCATGAAAAGCTGGAAGTCTTCCTCCTTGCCATTATGAGGAGTCGCAGTCAGTAGAAGAAAATGACGCGTGAGCGTTGACAGCAGCCTTCCCAGTTGGTGCCGTTTTGTTCGGCGAATTTCTCCACCCCAAAAGGAAGCGCTCATCTTGTGAGCCTCGTCGCAGACGACTAGATCCCAGTCCGTTGTCTTGAGCTTATCCTGGACATCTTCGTTGCGGCTGAGCTTGTCGAGGCGACAGATGGAAAGAGGATTCTCATTGAACCAATTACCGGTTCGTGCAGCTTCATACTTGTCGTTGGTCATGATCTCGAAAGGCAGATGGAAGCGACGGAACAGCTCGTCCTGCCACTGTTCTACAAGATTGCCGGGGCAAACGACCAAGCATCGCAGCAAGTCACCTCGCGCGATCAGCTCCTTTATAAGAAGTCCGGTCATGATGGTTTTCCCCGCTCCTGGATCGTCTGCCAGGAGAAATCGGAGCGGCTGCCTGGGGAGCATGTCCTCGTAAACCGCGGTAATCTGATGTGGTAGCGGATCAACCAGGGAGGTATGCACCGCAAGAAGCGGATCAAATAAATAGGCTAATCCAATTCGATGAGCTTCAGAGACAAGGCGAAACAGATCCGGATCCCCGTCGAAGCTCCATGGCTTACCAGACTCCAGTATCTCGAGATCTATCTCCCGGTCGCGGTAGATCAGTTCATTGCCCAGCTTGCCGCTACTCTCTTTGTAGGTGAGCTCAATAGCAACTGAACCAATCCAGTTGACATCCACAACTGTCACGAAGCCATCTGGAAGGATGCCCTTTACAACTGCTCCACGAGTAATATCTTCAAGTTTTGGCATTGGTTTTTCCTTCCTTTAGTGCCATCTATATAAGAGTTGGCTCTAGGTGAGTCTCTGTTGCGTCTTCTATTAAGCAATCTTTAACTATACAATTTACTTCATGTCTAGCCGAATCAACGTCAGGGAACCGCCCTGGCGTCGGGCGAAGTTGAATTGGTTAAGGTAGCGGAAAGATATTTTATTTTCAAGGATTTCCAGCAAACCCAAGGCAATTGATGGAGGTCTCCCTGGGACTGTTACCGGAAGGGTATCTGAAAATCTCAGTCGAAATACGTTTTGGTTTATGGTTTTATCCAAAGCACGTTTCAGTTATGTTGGATTTCACGACTTGAGTGTATTTAGAAAAGCCCCCATGCCGGTCTCAGCACCGTAATGGCTTGATATAAACAAAAACAGTTATAAACAGGATACTTTTCATAAGAGACTCCTCTTGTTCAAAGAGGTAGAAGTCAATAGGTAGATTAAGGGGAAGTCTATTTTAATATACACTGGTGGAATGAAAATGCGGACGATTAAAGTTTCTTAAAGGAAATAAAAAATCCATATTTGGTTCGGGATAGCTTAAAAGGCTCTACTTAAACAAATCCTCCTGCACTTTTCCATGAGCCTTAATTGGTTCAAGCAATTCAGCAAAATCGCCTTTTTTTTCCAAAATTAAAATTCTCACATATAATTTTCCTTGGATTGCACTCAAAAAACCGGGTGCGATTTTAGGTGCGATTTTTGTCCCTTTTTGTCCACATTTGTCCATCTACCCAAACTAAAAAGGCCTCCAAAATTGGAAGCCTTCACATTGAAAACATTGAATTTAGCTTTGTACGCCAGGGGGGATTCGAACCCTCGACGTTTGGCTCCGGAGTGGCGGCGACGGCATTGAC
>JAPUIP010000029.1 GCA_027296925.1 Candidatus Poribacteria bacterium
ATACCTCTGGATTAAGCTATCATTTCCCTTAATCTGTTTGATGCATCCGGTTTATTTCTGTATGCGTAGCGTGCGAGTTTAGCGCTCAAATGATCCCCAATTCCTTTAGCCGCTTATCTGGACCGATCTCCGAGCCAAGAGTATGGAGGATTTTCTGAAGTTCGCGCACATTAATCTGTCGGGGCTCGACACCGTGACTAACCGCTAGCGTAGCGGCCACGCCGGCAGCTTGCCCCATCAACTGCACGCAATATCGTTGGCGAATCTGTGGCCCCCGCTTGACCGCACTTTTTCCAGCGGCGAGCAGACCGTCCACTGTCGTTGGAAGTAGCATTCGATAGGGGATGTCGCAGCCTCCCGGATAATACTGCTTATCGTCGTAGTAGATGCATACCACATCGTCGAAGCGGGCGCTGCGTGCAACATCCTCTGCAGTCACGATATAAGCGCTTTCGACGCTCTTACCACCACGGGCACAGGTCAGCGGAGCAACGACATGTAGCATGGATGCTTCAAAACCCGGGACATACGCGCTGAGGAACTTCGCAAATTCGTAGATGTAAACACGTTCCTTACTGCGCAATACGGGACATTGCCAAGCCATCCCCGGGATTGAAATGTCCATTAATTCGCGTGCGACCATACACCAACGGTGGCTCGCCAGAAGGCGGTTTGATGCTTATCTCAAGCGTCGCGAAATCATCAATCGTCTCGACAACAGATTTGTAACACCACCCCCTCAGCCGGGCACAGGTGACACGGATTTATACGGTCTGAAAAATCCGTGAGAATCCGCGTTATTCGTGTTCTATCGACTTCGCCAACAGCATCAATCCCCATATGTGAATCACAATGAATTCCATAACCTTTTCCTCAACCCCTCACAAATTATTATACCATATCTCAATCCAGCAAGCCGTGAACCACGCAGCCGAGACCCGGCGATACCCTCGCCATCGGCGTCGAGATGTTCGATACCAAGCTCTTCGCCTACCAGGTCTGACCGATAGAAATCCATTTCTGATGGCCGTTTCAACGACCTGCTCGATCTCTGAACGATTGGTCCCCCCCATTCTTTCCGCATAAGCCTCTCCTCCACGGTCCCCCGCACCCTCACTCCCATGCACCTATGCTCAGGCACAGGCTGGGTCGGTGACCTTCCAGCGGTTGAAGGTGGGGTTTTCACTCTGGGAGAGCCTCAGGCGCGTCTCATACCACAGATTTGCCCACTGAGCAGGATCGTGCAATTCGCTCGCCGGATTGGAGCGACTGCGCGCAACGAAGCCCGGAAACGGACTGCGGCCGGTTGGCTGACCCGTCGGGTTATAGCGCAGGTCAAAGCTCCAACGAATATTGTCGCTGTTGTTTGGAAGAGAGCAATGGCAATTGAGACGATGGAAAAATAAGACACCGCCGCGCTTGAGAGGGATTGGTACGCGATCTTCGGCACGCAGAAATTGATCTGGAATGTGACGCCCAAATCCTCTTGACGTGGCAGCGGTCGCATGACAGTGCTGAAGCAATCCCTCACGGTGGCTTCTGGGAACAACTTCGAGACAGCCATTTTCAATGGTAGCATCCCACAGGCCGAACCAAACCGTCAGCATATCGGTTTCATCCGCATCTGGTGTGACAACACCGTTATCCTGATGCCACGGGGTCGCGCCGAGCTGGACATGCCCGGT
Source organism: Candidatus Poribacteria bacterium (assembly GCA_027296925.1). Lineage (GTDB taxonomy): Bacteria > Poribacteria > WGA-4E > WGA-4E > PCPOR2b > JAPUIP01. The sequence continues at coordinate 1,686 of JAPUIP010000029.1, forward strand.
TTCTTCATTGATGGGACATAGGTGCTCCGGTGGTTTGAGGCGTACGTGCTGCACCGGGTTTGAGTAAATTTCAGGGCCGATCAACGATTCGACGGCATCGAGAAGTTTCTCGTTGCGCAGAAGTTGGAAAATAGCCGGCCCCACCCACATCGGTGTGTCCGCCTGCACATTCTTCTGTGGCAACGAAAAGTCGAAATACTGTGCATGCACCTTGTCGGATTCGGCGTAAATTTGCGTCAGTCGATCACCAAACGGCAGATCATCATACGTCGAGGAGATCTCACCCTTATCATATAAATCTTGGGCAAGCCGATCCAAGACACCTTCGTACTCGAAAATGACTGGATGGAGGTCTTGTTCGGGGTCAAACAAGTCTTCAACGACCAGGTACCCCTGTTCCTCAAAGTGTGCCACTTGAGCTTGGGTAAGATGTGCCATTTTGTTACCTTCCTTTGTGTGAATTGTGTGCAATAGCTTCAAGAAGACAGATTATCTAAACCATTAGACTGCGAGCGCACAGATTTGGTTGCGTACAGGATTTCTCGCTTATTTGAAACGAGCAGTTCCCGCCGTAATTATAGCAAAATTCTGAAAAATTGAGAACACAAAAATCGACGGCAAAGATAGGGAGTGAAGTCCACGTTAGCGTCCGTTATCCGAACGTTTCAGTTCTCTACTGAGACAGGAACTGAACAGATCAATCTGAGCAAGGAGCGTCATGATGCAATCCACAGAATCAAAGCGAACGGCTCTGCAACAACGAAACATGCCAAAAAAGAATCGGTTATTTTTTTCAGCACTCGATCGAGCCGTTTCCCGGGACGCTGCTACATTTTTTCCCGCATGACTTTTCGCTTGACGGGTTTTTGGCAAAATGCTATGCTCTTTCAAGTCGCTTGGTTTTATTTATGTTTCTGGGTTGCGACGGATTTTGGTTCGTCTGAGTCATTTGGCAAACTCTCGCCTCGTCTGAACTTTGTTCGTTATCTCACGTTTTGCGTGTCCATGTCGGTCAGTCGCAACCTCATCGTTGTTCTCATAGAAGGAGGCTTAAGATGACGCCCGAAAAGATATTGTCTTATAAACCTGAAGTGCTCACTCAGGAACAACGTCAATTCTACTTTGATAACGGATACCTGCTCGTTGAACGCATTGTGCCGCTCAACTGGGTTGAGCACCTTCTCGATGTTACCAACGAAATGGTGCAGCGCAGCCGTTCCCTCAGCAAATCGGACATGGTGTTTGATCTGGAGCCCGGTCACACTGCGGACAATCCGCGTCTTCGCCGGTTGACCAGCCCCGTCGAACATCACCCGACCTATTGGGAATTTGCGTCGCAGTCGATCATTGCCGACGTGGCGGCCGATCTGGTGGGACCTGACGTGAAATTCCATCACTCGAAATTGAATTTCAAATGGGCATCCGGCGGCGAGGAGGTCAAGTGGCATCAGGACATTACCTACTGGCCACACACCAACTACAGCCCGCTCACAATAGGCGTTTATCTTCATGATGTGGGCGATGATCAAGGGCCCCTCGGTGCCATCCCAAAAAGCCACAAGGGCGAACTCTTCAATCAATACAATGCCAGGGATCAGTGGGTCGGCTGTCTCAGCGACTCCGACGCTAAACGCATCGATCGTGCTGCGGCCAAGTATCTGACGGGGCCTGCCGCATCCATCACGGTTCATAACTGTCGTGTGGTGCATGGCTCCCGGCCAAACCTTTCCGACAGGGGGCGTCCCCTGCTGCTGAACGTCTATTCGTCAGCCGATGCCTTTACTTACACGGCCAATCCGCTACCGAGTCGATATGAAGGAACCATTGTACGGGGCAAACCGGCGCGCTGGGCGCACCACGATGAGCGTCCATGTCTGGTTCCCCCGGACTGGTCAGGGGGTTATACCTCGCTGTACGCCTTGCAGCAGCAAGAGGAGTGGGATTCCGACCAGCTTGCAACGGTTGCCCAGCAGACGGCGCGGATTCGGACAAACGAATGAGCATCGTGATTGAGATGACCCATAGGGCATCGTGATTGAGATGACCTGCTTCCCGTTGTTTGGAGATTTGTAGAATTGTTGAAGGAGACGATTAAGCATTGGGTATTCCTAGGGCGTGTTGACGAATTGGTAAAAAATGAAGTATCATTGACCTCAACTTAGAAAAAAGTTGGAGGTCAGAAATGGCATTAAGATTCCTATTGACCGATGAAATCTTCGATCGGTTGGAGCCGGTTTTACTCGAAATTAAGCCGAAAGTCGGTTCTCCGCCTCAGCAGAGTGACCGAATGTTTATCGAAGCGGTTCTTTATGTTGCCAGAACGGGAATCCCTTGGAGGGATCTCCCTGATGAATTGGGCAACTATTCAGCCGTCTATAAC
>JAPUIP010000290.1 GCA_027296925.1 Candidatus Poribacteria bacterium
TCTTGTCATTCTGAACGGAGCGCAGCGGAGTGAAGAATCTCTTGTTGGCTTTATGATTGCAGTCCTGAGATTCTTCGCCTTGCTCAGAATGACATAAGCCTATGCCGGAATAGTCTCATTTGAAACGAAACGTGGTATTAGTGGTTGTTGTCAAAACAGCATCCCCCGGTTTCCATTCCAGATGTCGAATTAATTCTCGTGGTATTATGCGAACCATTTCGCCACCTATGAATTCGGATAGGGCGTCCTTCAACTCTTCGACAGGATCTGAGTCGAGTGCGATCTGTGTCACGCTTGTCAAATCGACCGAAATCGTGTCCGATAATCGATTCGTGTTTTCGCCCGCCGAAGTTGTGCCACATCGAGATTCCACAGAATGTCCAAAATTCAATGTGATAGTGCAGATAGGGCAATGATGAGCGAGAAAAAAATCCGCATAAAATGCTCATACAGAATTTTTCGATTGATTCAACTTCCGAAACCTGATAAAATTGAAACGCAACAGACGAACTAATTATACGCCCCATGCAAAAACGCCGTCAAGCCAAAAGTTCGGGAGGAAGCAGACGTCAACCGGATTGGCCCCTGCGTCCGGGTTAGGTTAACCAAGTGGAGGTCGCTGATATAATTGATGAAACCGAAAGTCCTGATCCTTCGCACCGCAGGAACAAATTGCGATTATGAAACCGAACACGCCTTTCAACTGGCAGGCGCCGAAACGGCGCTGATTCATGTCAACCAACTCATCGCCGGTAAGGTGTCCCTCATCGACTACCAGATTATGGCGATTCCCGGTGGTTTCTCTTATGGCGATGATGTCGCTGCGGGAATCCTGTTGGCGAATGAGATTAAGCACAAACTCGCCAATCAAGTTTCGGCGTTTGTCGAAGCCGGCAAACTGATCATCGGTATTTGCAACGGCTTCCAGGTGCTCGTTCGATCCGGCCTGCTACCCCGCCTGAAGTTGCAGAGCAAACAGCAGGCAGCCCTTGCGATGAACGCCTCTGGGAAGTTCGAGTGTCGCTGGGTACACTTGCAGACACAAGAGAGCCCTTGCGTCTTCACAGCAGGCTTGCAGCCTCGCGTTTACTTACCGGTTGCCCACGCGGAGGGACGTTTCACGGCTCCCGTGTCGGTACTTGATGAAATCGAATCCAACGGACAGATCGTGTTTCGCTATGGTTCCGGCAACGGCAGCACGCCGGAATATCCCGACAACCCGAATGGCTCGGATCGACATATCGCGGGAATTTGCGATCCAACGGGTAGGATCTTCGGCCTGATGCCCCATCCCGAAAGATTTCTCACACGATTCAATCACCCCCGCTGGACCCGAGCGGATCTTCCCGACGAGGGAGACGGTCTGGCAATCTTTCGAAATGCCGTGAATTACACAAAACAGCATTGATGCGGATGGCGATTTTCACATCGAAATCCTGGCTCTGATGATCTCAATAGCAGTTCTGCAACGGAATTTCAAAAACTCAAGGAGGTTGTATCAATGACAAAGCACTTGTGTTTTCTCTGGGGCATGGTGCTGTTGCTATGTCTCCCGGTTGACAGCTTCGCGCCCTGTGTGCTGTTTGGGCCGTCAAATCGCGTACTGAATGGTACGGGGCAACTCGCTTTCATCGCCTACAATCCACAGACGCAGGAGGTCACGCTCATTCCCAGCATCCGGTTCACCAGCGACGCCGCCGATTTTGGCGTTGTCATCCCAACGCCATCCATTCCTGAACTCGACACCGTCAATCGGTGGATCTTTGGGGAGTTGGAGGATCTCACCCGGCCCGTGAGGCGATGGCGTGATCGCGGCAATGGTTCCGGCTGTAATATCCTCTCAGGTGATTTCAGCGGAATTGGTGCCGGCGAAGAGGCCGATAGCGTCGTTGTTATTTCCCAACAACGCGTCGGCGACTTCGATACCGTTATCCTCACGGCGGATGATCCGATGGCGCTCACGGACTGGCTCGACGAACGCGGTTATCACCACTCAATCACGGACAACACAATCCTACAGAGCTACATTGATCAGAAATGGATCTTCACGGCAATGCGATTGAATGCCGACGTGTTGGCACGCAGAGGGGATCCGGATGCGTTTATGCTGAATTTTACAATCGACCCCATCCTGTTGACATACACTGCCGAGACGTTGACCTACCCGTTGCGCCTCACTTCGATCAGTGCACGGCAAGGCGCCGATGTGACCGTATACACCTTGAGTTCGCATAAGATGGACTTTCCGGGCGCGGAGGTGGAGTATGCCAACCGGATTACGGACAGCGAACGCGACGCAATTCGAGAACGTTACCCCACGGTTGCGAGTTTCATCGGACGACAGCGTTACTTAACCCGCTTGCGTCGGACCTTCGCCCGAACCGAAATGGGCAGGGACTTTGAGCTCGTTCGTCATCCAAACAACGCAGAATTTCGACGTGTCCGGTATTTGCAGGTCCTCCCCTTTTTCGACAATCTCCTGCTCGGTCTGCTGGTGATGGTCTACGTGGCGTCGAGGCGCATTTACCGGCTAATTCGCCGGCCCTGACCCGGAAGAAGCATGCAGATTCCACTGGACCGAAAAGCAAGGTCAGGACTTCGCATTTTGGGGATAGCGAATTGATTCACCCCCGGCTGTGCTACAGACCTTCTTTATACGAGGGAAGATCGGCGTGGGGGCAAAAGGAGGCGAGCGAGTGCGCTCACAATATTTCAGATTCTCAATGCTGCTTGGATTTGTATATGCGTTTCTCAGTTTTTCGCAGATTGCGTCTGGCAGTTTCAGAGATAGCGTCGGGTTATATGGGGGGCTCTATGGCCCATCAGAAGAGAGCACGGATAGCATCTACGGGAGCGGGCTCCTGTTTGGGGTGCAGTATAAATTCGCGATTCACCCCAACAGTGCGCCCGACCTGGGGTTAGCCGCATCAATCGGTGTGCTCCAAAAAAAGGGAAATCCGTACAACGATAACACATTCACCGCTGCAGATTCGGTATCCCGCTTGACGCTTGTACCGGTTGAGATCAGTTATGTCCTCAATCTCATCTCAAACAGACCCGACACGGGCCGCCGGATTCGCAGCCTCTACGCCGGTATTGGCGCGAATTACGTTTGGGCGAGGGAACGGCTGCTGGAGTCGCCTCTGGCAAAAGGTGGGACTTTCGGCGGTCAGATTTTAGCTGGCGTGGATTTCTTCGTCTCTAAGCATTTCACGCTGGGATTGGAGATCAAGTATCTGAGAAATCGACCGCTCATGAAGTCGGACGAGGCTTCCGACTATCGCGTGCGACTGGATGGTACACAGGTTCAAGTGATGTTCGCGTGGGCCGGGATTAAGCCGCTCTCAATGGCAGGGAAATAGAAGCGGCGCCCAAACCCAAATGAAATCCGCTATTTTGATGTTGTGCCAAATCTGATATTCTGCTAGAATCAATGTCGAAATCACTGAAAGGATTCAGCCGATATTCTGTGAAAATCCATACGATTTTCCAGATAAACCGTTGAGCGTAAAAATCGAATGGAGAACCAACATGACAACATCAGCCGAAAATCAGAAATCTCAAGTCGCGGAAGGCTTACCGACCGCGACGCTTGGGCGAACTGGACTTGAAGTGACTCGTCTGGGCTACGGCGCCATGGAGATACGGACAGAGTTTGCCGGAAATGAGAATCGCCCGTTGAGCGAAGACCAGGCAGAAACGATCCTCAACGCCGTGCTCGATTCTGGAATAAACTACATCGATACCGCTGACTGCTACGGACGCAGCGAAGAGTTTATCGGTAGATTTATCTCGCACCGACGCGATGAATACTATCTCGCCACCAAGTGTGGCTGTCACCCAGACCATGGACAGAAGCACAAGGGCTGGGTAGGGAAAATCTGGACGAAGGAGAACATCCACCGAGGCGTGGACGAGAGCCTGCGGCGGTTGAAGACCGACTACATCGATGTGATGCAATTCCACGGCGCGACCGTGGAGGATTGTGAAAAAGGGAATGTGATAGAGGCGTTGCAGGAGGCGCAAGCCCAAGGAAAGCTGCGCTGGATCGGCACCTCGTCCGCCCTTGAACACAAGCCGACCTTTCTTCAGTGGGGTTCATTTGATGTGTTCCAACTTGGGTATTCCGCGCTCGACCGTACCGCCGAAGACTTTATCACTGAAGCGGCGGAGGCGGGAACCGGAACCGTCATCCGAGGCGGTGTCGCACAGGGCGAGCCGGGCGAAGGTCGGGGCAATTCCGATAACTGGCAGAAGGCGTTTGACGCAGCGAAGTTGGACGAACTCCGCGAGGAAGGCGAGAGTCGCACCGGGTTCGTATTGCGCTTTACGCTGAGTCATCCGCATGTCCATACAACCATCGTGGGGACACGGAATCCCGATCACCTGCGGGAGAACGCTCGGACGGCGCAACGGGGTGCCTTGGCGCCGGACGTTTATGCGGAGGCGAAGCGTCGCCTGGATGCGGTCGGTCTAAAACCGGCGGAATTGGTGTGAAACGTGTATTGGTCAATGATATGTTGCAGCCGTCGGTTGGGACCCCGCCCCCGATAAATCACATCTGCGTTCTAGAACACCCATTTTATGCAGGACATCGTTGACCAATACACAACTTTGAATCGATTATAGGAGCTACTTTATGCCAACAAACACAACGCTATCCATACCCCGCCGCCGTTTGGGGAGAACAGAATTGAGCATTCCCGTCGTTCCATTCGGGACGCAGGGATTCGGGAATCACTTCGGTTTTGTCTCCGATGGGGACGCGGTTACCCTCATCAAACACGCCGTTGGCATTGGCGTTAATCACTTTGACTGCGCTCGCTGCTACGGGGATTCCATGCGCAAGCTTGGTTTGGCATTGAAGGAGATTCCCCGCGGGGACGTGATCATTACCGGCCGGCTCTGTTGCCATTCTGCAGCGGAGTGGGGCGGCTACGGTGAAGGGACGCCGGATTATTCTACCGACAGAGTAATCGCCGATGTCGAGGATCAGTTAGAGTTGCTCGGCACGGACTATTTCGACGGTATGTTGATCCATGATCCACCACAAATCGAACCGACGCTTGAAAAGGGCGGGACATTGGATGGCGTGTTGCAGTGTAAAGCGCGGGGCCTGGTGCGTTATGTCGGATACGGCATGCGCCCGCACGATTTTCATGTCAAGGCGATTGCCACCGGCGATGTCGATCTGATCTTGTGCTTCAACGATTATAACCTGGCCCGTCAGACGGTCACCGACGATATTTTGCCGGCGGCTGCGGAAGCCGATGTTGGTGTCATGAATGGTTGGTCAATTCTGCGTGGGATGCTTACGGGCGTTGACATCGACGCGGAAGTCGCAAAAGGACGATGGAAAAATCATCCCGACGTCGAACCCGCCAGAGAGATCTGGAAGTGGTGTCAGGCGGAGGGTATCGATCTGCTTCAACTGGCTCTGCAATTCTGCTTGCGAGAGGAACGGATTCACGGAAATAATATTGGCTCTTTGAACATCGAGCAGTTGGAGGCGAATGTGAGAGCGGCGAGTACATCGTTGTCTGATGAGGTATGGGAAAAATACGACTCGCGGTTCGGTGGCGGAACAACATCGTAGTCGATGGGGAAGGAAACTGTGTCGTCCGAGGTCCTCTCTGGGCCTGAATTCCGCTTACCACTTGAGAAAATCCGGTGGCGCAAATATTGTGTTGACCGACAACCTGAGTTGGGGTAAAACCTGCGATTCAATCACCTCACCGCTTTTGAAGACGCCAATCGATTCAATGGCATGGGGAGTCACCTGAATCACCTCAACCGTTTGCGGTTCGAGACGGACGAGCCAGCACTCTTTGACGCCAATGGTATGATAATCGGTCAGCTTATCTTCAATCCAGGTACGAGACTCGCTTGGGGAGATAATTTCTATTGTCAGATCCGGCGGAATTTCCAGGAAAGGCACGTTCTTGATTGAATCCAGCCCATACTCCCGGAGGCGTTCGACGCTGATGTACAATACATCCGGTTGACG
>JAPUIP010000291.1 GCA_027296925.1 Candidatus Poribacteria bacterium
GTTCTCGATGCCGATGGTGATGCCATGTTTCTCGGCGGCGGCGATGTGAGGCTTCAGCGCTTCGGCAAAATCGGCGACCGCCGCACGCAGCTCATCGCCCGCTAAATCCTTGGGTCCCTTACTGCCGCACACGATGAGAAAAGCCCCAAATTCGTGGGCGAATTGCATTTCTTCCTCCAGGCCGAAGGGCCCCAACTCGAAACGGGTCGATATCCCGAGTCCTACCCCGTGAGTGTGAAGTAGTTCCGCAAACGCCTCATGCCCCATGGACTCGACCTGCTCCCTCTGGTTACCGTGGACCCGCGGCCAGATATCGATATGCTCACTCCCGATTTTCTTCACTTCGGGCACAATCTCGGCCAAGGGCATCTCCCCGTACATACACGAAGCCAGGATATAGCTGAGTTCAAACGGTCCTTCATTCATAGCTATCCACCTCCACAGATTCTCCGCTCCTACCGGACTCATACGCTGCCAAGACGATAGCCAGGACATGGCGTCCATCGGCGGCCGATACCGGAACCGCTCCATCGTTTTCCACCGCATCCACGAAGTGTCGCACCACTACCGGAAAGCCAAGCTCGTCCGGTCCCTCCGCGTCCACCGGCGGCTGCGTCCACTCCCCGGTCTCCTTGCGCCACACCGACACCGGCGCCTCACTCCCGCCAAAACGAATCTGCCCCGCGGTGCCCATAATCTCGTTCACACTCACCGCTCCCGCCAGGGCCGACCAGCCCACTTGTAGCGAGGTGGTCGCTCCGCTGGCGTGCTCAATCAAAACCAGCGCGGTGTCTTCTACTTCGATATCCTGCACGTGGCGACCGATCCGCGCGAAGACACGTACCGCCGGCGAACTGACATAGTCAAGAGCGGTGTAGACCTGGTGGTAACCGTTGTCAATGAGAGGCCCTCCACCCCCGGCTTCGGCCTCGGTGCGCCACTGCTGATCCACTCCGCGGCCCACCACATGGGAACGGCTAAAACCCTCAGAGCGCACCAAAAACACACTGCCGATCGCGCCCGCCCGTATCTGTTCCATTGCTGCCTGGTGCGCCGCTGAAAAGAGTTGGTTATGCCCCACCGTCAGCTTGCGACCGGTTTTTTCGGCCACGGCGATCATCCGATCTACTTCTTCCAAACGGGTGGCTATCGGTTTTTCCAGGAACACATGGGCCCCGGCCCCCATCGCGGCAATCGCCTGGGGTTCATGCAAATGATGGGGCGTGCAGATGTGGACCAAGTCCAACTCCTCGATGGCAAGCATCCTCTCCCAATCGCTATAAAGGTGCTCAGATGCAACCCCAAGCTTATCTCCCATCAGCTCAGTGCGCTCCGGCGCCAAATCTGCCAGCGCTGCAATCGTCACGCGATCGCTCAAACTTGCCAGCACCGGCCCGTGCCGCCGCTCGGTGATTCCACCACAACCGATAACGCCTGCTCTCAACATGAATCGTCCTCCTCAATTGAGTTCACCAATGCTACTCGTACCCGTGAATGATCTTTAGACTCTTCAAAGTTACAGAATACGGGTCAGATCCTACCAACGGTCAAACGCATTTCCCACTCCCGCACTTGCGCCGGCTGCTTACGTTCACCAACCGGCGATGAAGTCCTCAACATTGAAATCCGCAGGCATTTCGGTGTAGAGCGTTCGGAGAGGGCGAGAATGGAAGTTCGGCATACCTTCCTCCGCATTCGATTTCAGTTCGGTAAAAAGCTTTGCATAATTATTTTCTCCTGAATCATATGTGACGGGTACGGGTTCCGCATTCACTGTATTCCATCCTCACAACCGAATTATATCCATTTCCTCATTTGTGTCAATAGAAAAAGACATCTTACCGGTGCTTCATTGATTAACCCATTTCCATTATATCCATAGCCACTTGGTCTCAACGAAAGCTGTTGACTTATCGGCCGGTCTTTTGCTAAACTACACCTCAAATCATCTGACTCGATGTGACGGGAAAAAGCGGGAAAGCCACATCAACACCGGCAAAATCGCGTAACCCCTTGTGTTGATAGGGTTTTGGGTCTTTATTGCCGGTACTCGTATACTATCTCCCTCGATGTTTGATGACATCGGCGCCGCTTTCCGGTCGGGTACGCGATGCTCAAGCAGATAAACTAAGGAGTTTGAAGCGATGGCGGACAAAATTGGGGCAATTTTCCGTCCGCAAGCCCCACTACACCCTGAAGATGGAACGGTTATTGATTGGTAGGGCGGCCGTGAACTAATTTTCATTTTCCATGCGCCAGGTCTGAAACCTTCGCCTTTTAGGCGAACAGCTTCCGGCGTTTTTTTCCTCTGACGCGTGGTGTCTGACAGCGAGCCGACACCCCCGCCGGGGCCAAAGACGCGTGATACGGCTGATGGCCGCCGACCCGATCCCCCGCGGCAATGCCTCATCTTTAGCAGGCATGCTGCCTGAGAATGACTTTCAGTCCTAACCTGACCGAACCCACCGACTTTGAGTTGGTGGTCGTTTAGTTCCTGTATCATCTGTCAAAACGGGCGCCTTTTGACATTAAGACGACTGCCGCCCCACACTATCGACGGGTTGTGTTGCAACATCGTGCCGCTGAACGTCGTGCGGGAAACGAAAAGGCGAAAGGAAGGAAGTTCTTCCAACCCGGCTTTTCAATCGGCAAGGAAATCGGGCGGGTCCCAAGGGGCGTTAATGACGGAAATGGATTCGTTTTCATTTCGCATACCGGCGACGTGTTCCCCAGTGGATTTTTACCGATCTCCGCCGGTAACGTTCGTAAACAATCCCTTGTTGAAACCTACCGCCACGCACCTTTATTCACGGATCTCCGGAATCCAGATAAGCTGACAGGCAAATGTGGGCGGTGTGAATTTCGCCGAATCTGTGGGGGTTCGCGTGCACGCGCCTATGCGGTTCATGGCGACTATTTGGCTTCGGATCCGTCGTGCGTTTATCAACCTCAAGATCGAGAAAGTAAACGGCATGTTTCAAGTATGTGTTAGTCTGGAAGTCCGCCATAAATTGCGGGCATTTGTTGTGTTGGAGCAACGGGCTCAGTCCACCGGGCGCCAGCGGATCGACTGTAGGCGTGGCATGTACTTGAAGCCTTCCGACGTCGGCGGCCCTTCGCTGCCCCAATTGCGTTCCGATCGCTCACCGACGACCGTCAGGATCATGCCCGGCTTTCCCTCGCCCAGATGAGGTGGGAGGACGCAACTACCGGAGTAGCCGGGGTAGGCGGGCGTCGCGGTCATGTAGTACAGCTCGTCGTGCCACGTCTGTCCTTCGTCAGAACTCACCTTGGCACGTTCGCCGCCGCGATAGGTTGGGCCGCGGTGCGTATAGAGAAAGACCACTCGCCCGTCGGGAAGTTGGACGGCCCCCCCGTGCATTTCTTCGAGCAAGAACGTCGCCGGCCGCTGACTGTGCCATGTCCTGCCGCCATCGTCCGATTCGGCCAACGTCATGCGCTTGGTGTACGAAGCCAGTCCGCGGATACCAAAAGCGCGCTGCCACAAGCGCCACGGTCCTTCGTTACGAAACGCCCGTTGGAAGTCGTCGACCGGCACCATTGGATTATTGCGACAGAAAGCAAGTAAACGCCCGGACTGCAATTCAAGAATCTGCGGCTCGCCGCCGGGGCAGATTGGCGCCCCGGCCGACCATGTCAACCCGCCGTCCGTCGAGCGAAATGCATGCACGGTGAGGGGCCCCGCCGCCGCCTGTACGCCAATGCCGATCGGGACGATTAGCGATCCGTCGCGCAACTGCTCGATCGTTCCCTTCTGCGAATCCTTGGCCTGTGCGATGCAGCCGAGTGCCTGCCATGTCTGCCCGTGATCAGTCGATCGATACACGACCATGTCCGCGTCTTCCGATTCGATGGCCAGGAACGTACCGTCGCGTAGCACGGCGTTGACGATTCTGGTCACCTGCAAATCGTCCCACGTTCGCCCACCGTCATGCGTGCGCATCACGGTGTGACCATCGCTTGTCTGCACATGAATGGCGTCGTCGTCCGTGACTATCAACGTTGGCCCCGGATCCGAGTACCAGTTCCGATCGTTCGTCCACGGCAGCACACTCCGTTCGGCGGGCAGCTCATGCACCGCACTGTGCCGCGTGTAAAGCACAGCCTGGTATGTTTCCTCGAAAACTGGGTAGTTGACGAAGATGTAGTCTTCCGGGCTGATCTGCTCTCCATCACCGCCGAAAAGCCGGGCGCGAAACTCACCAACGAACGGGAAGTCCAGCGAAAGCTTGCGTTCACTGCGCCCAGGCGTAACCGGGGCACTGAGCGTATGGTTGAATATTTCCCGGTCACCGACCAGCTCGCTTATCTTCAACGTAATCGGCTCGTTGCGCGCCTCGGTTGCGTGGTTGTAGGTCGTCAGGTAGAGCTCAAGCGGCCCGCCATGCAAGTGAGTCAGCCGCTGCCGCCGCCCCGCAATCGCCGCCTCCACCACCCGCCGCGTTTTGAAATCCGTCGCCCGCGGTCCCTGCTCCAACTGCGCCGCGTCAAACCAAACGACCGCCCCCACATTGTCAGCCGTGATTTTCAAATCAACGACGGCGCGATCCTCAAGCTCGTCCGTGCAGCACGTGAAAGTGTATCGCTGCCAGTCGGTCGACAGCGGTGTGGGGTGGCTGAGTGAGTCGGCCTTCTGTGTATAGTCCACCGGCCGCGTCCACAACCCGATCTCCAGCTTCGCGGATGGGGCATCGCTTTTCGCATAAACCGAAATGGTATGCGGTGTGCATGGAAGCACACTCACCAACGGGGACGTCAAATGCCCGACCGGACCGCTATCATTTTCTTCCGTTTCAATGCGAGCCGCACGCTCACCGTCTACCGCATCGTCGACGACCTCGCTGCGCGGCGTCACCTTCGCATACTGGCCGGTTGCCTGCAGTTTTATCGTCAGTGGATTCTGCGTGTCCGCCCAGTTCGTCGGCACGTTGTCACCGAAGTCGAGTTCGAAGCTAGCGTTGGGCAGCAGATTATTCGAGGTCGTTGCCATTTTGAAGCCTCCTTTTTGGTACAGACGAAATTATACGCCATCGCCGGTCCATTCTCAAGCGCAAAATGCCTCTCTGTCTTTGGCAGGGGTGGTTTTTGCGCTCACTTTGATGTTGACAGATTGTTCAATATCGATTACCATATTAAACTAATGATGCGAATTTGGAACCATAGATGCAGTCATAGCAACGATTCATTTTTAGCACGGTTGAGAATGCGAATTCTTCAGACTTGGCGGCGATAGCATCCTCACGCCCTAGCACCAAAGGTTATTAAACAGAGTGGGAGTCGGCAATGATGAAAAGGTCTTTCGTGAATTTTGCCGTTGTGAGTCTTGTGATGGTTGGATTCCTGATAACGGGATGCACTAACAAGACCAATTCTACGGAGAAGACGGAAGCAATCCGTTCGATAGCAGCTCTCGAAACAGTCACGCTTGGGAACACGCCCAACGTCCATAAATTCGGAAACATCTACTTCGCAGGTCAGCCGAGCAATGCGGATTTTGCTGAGGTAAAAAAGGCAGGTGTGAAAACCGTTATCAATCTGCGCATGCCCAAGGAGCTTTCATTTGACGAGAAGCGGGTAGTGGAAGATCTTGGCATGTCCTATCATAATATCGGCTTCCGGGCACCGGACACATTAACCGATCAACGCTTCGGTGAACTCCGCAGCCTGTTGAGCGAATCGGAAAATCAGCCTATCCTTCTCCATTGTGGCTCGGCAAACCGTGTGGGAGCAATCTGGCTCGCTTATCGGGTGCTGGAGGGCGGGCTCAGTGACGAAGCGGCGTTGGCTGAGGCGAAAACCATTGGGTTGAGAAGCAAAGAGTTGGAAGATAAAGCGAAGGATTATATCGAACGTCACAAGCAATGAGATAACGGTCTTTCGCCATCCGTCGGCAATCCAGGCGTTCAGTTGAAGCCTTCGTTCATACCCGAAAAACGGAGATCTGTGTGATGAAATATTTCTCGGTAGAGAGCAGCGATCTATCCATTCCGAAGGATTGGATGGATGATCCGGTTCGGCTTTTGAAAATCGGCTGGAAAGGGAAACCGATCACCGGCTTCAACCAGTCTTCACGCCGCTGCTACGTCTATCCCGTAATGACCCCGTCAGGGGTTGTTGTCACCAACGAGCGGCCGACCAGCGACCATGCCTTTCATCAGTCGATAACCGTAGGGAACGACTATTTCTTCACATACCAGACATCTGCCGCAGGGCGGTTCGAAGAGCCTGGCATGTGCTTCTACACTAACGCGCCGGATATGAGAGGAAGGGGAGAAGGGCGAATCGTGGCTACGACGCACAACGAGTGCACGGAGCTGAGCGAAGACCATCTCGAGGTCATCGTGAGAATGCAATGGCAGGGACCTGAGCAGGGATACGCCCCGAAGTACCGCCGGGTTGTTGCCGAGGAGATGCGTACCATCAGCGTCTTTCCAGGCGAAGTCGCGAACATCATCGACGTGCGGTCTCAACTGAGACCTACGGAGTGGGATATCCGTCTGGGTCCGTCACGGCACGGGTATTTCACGATCCGGATGGCCGACCACCTGAGAGTCGTAGATCCAAAGGGAGAAAAACAGGGAGGCAGCATCGTGGACTCCGAGGGCCGGCGGGACGATGATGTCGGCTGGCAGCACGCGGACTGGATTGACTATTACGGAACGGACTCAGCGGGGCGAACCGCCGGCATTGCGGTCTTCCAGTTCCCTTCGCTGGGCAATGTGGCTTGGTATGCCGGCACCTATGGGACCATCCGCGTGAATCCGTTTCGCAAGGGGGCGACCTACGTATGCCGCGGGGAAGCGGTGGACGTTGCGATTCGGGTCGTCGCTCACGATGGAGACCCCTACGAAGCTGGTGTGGCCGACCTGTATGAGTCCTTCAAGGAGCAAATCCAGGGGATTACCCCGGCCCGGACACGGGGGATTGAATTTCCCCTTTGACAAGGTAAGCGTCAATATCCAATGGCAGAGGAGGGAGCTGTGGCAAAGTATCGTGCCGGCGTTATTGGGCTGGGATGGATGGGAATGCTCTCCGACCTTGCGCGGCGCATCTGGGATGCTTACAACGTCGATGATGTGGTTCGGCCCACACCTGAACTGGATGTTCACCGCAAGTTTCATTTCCACGAGCATCACAGTAAGGGGGACGTGCCTCATAGCTGGGCAGAAGTGATGTGGGACCGGCCGGAGATTGACTTAATCGCCGGAGCGGACCGCGACCCTAAGCGGCTGATGGCATTTGGCGAACGCTACGGTGAAGTGGCGCTTTATACCGACGCACCGAAGATGTTGCGTGCGGAAAAGCTCGACATTGTCGCCATCGCCACGAACACTAAGGGCCGCGCTGATTTAACCGGGTTGGCTGTCGCGTGCGGCGTGAAAGGAATCGCCACCGAAAAACCCATGGCGCATACGCTTGAGGAAGCCGACCGGATGGTCAAGGCATGCGCCGATGCCGGTGTGCCGCTTTGCTGTGGCGCCATCCCGGTGAACCATCCCGCTTACGCCAAAGCGAAGGAACTGGTCACAAGTGGCGCCATTGGTGAGGTCATCTCCATCGAGGCTGAAGCGCCAATGGCACAGAAGCAGCACTGGTCTTACTTTGTTGACAGCCCACCCGCGTGGGTTATCGGTGCCGGCGATGGGGAGCGACGCCAGTCCGGCAGCGATGAATTCACCGGACAGGGGCTGATGGTCACCGTCGATGGCCTGTTCGTCCATTTCAGAAAGGGCGCGGGGCTCGTTCGTCTAACCGGCACCTTAGGTGAGATACAACTTCACCAAGGGCATCCGGCTGGCTGGCAGTTGTGGCAGGACATCTCCACTCCCGATGGCAGCCGGCGCGTCGAGATGCCGTGGCCAGCGCCCCAATTTGTCGGTGGGTACAACGCGGTCTACGGCTTGGCGGACATCATCGATTGCTTGGAAGGGCGGCTTTCTGAACCCAAAAACTCCGGCAGAAGGGTCGCCGTGGCGCTTGGTGTTGAGATTGCGCTCAAGCAGTCCTCGGCGCAAGGTGGCGTTCGTGTCGACCTACCGCTGAAAGACCGTTCGCTTGGACTTCGTTATGATTGGTTCCGGTAAGAAATATCCAACAACCTTATCTATCGCGAGGAGCTTGGGCGCTTTTCTGGAGCCCTTTCCTTCGGTCGGTAGAGCCTTGAGCCTTTGTCCTCCCTACGGTAGCGCGGCGCCGAGATGACGGCCTTTTGGGCCTCGGTCAATTCATCGTAGAACGGCGGTGGCGTGTAGGTGCCCATCACCGACTCGGCCATTACGCCGGAGTTATAGCGGATAATAACCGAACGGCGCTGGTGCTTCGCGACCCACGGTAGCGCACCGTGCATCAGGCATTCGACAAACAGGATGGCATCACCTGCCTTTGCGGAAGGCGTGACAATCCGATCTTGATGTGTATGATAGAGCCGGATGTCGTCCGGACACGGAAAGTTGGCCTTGTGACTTCCGGGTAAACAGGCAAAACCGCCATCTCCCGGGCCCATGTCGGTCAACTGAACCGCCATGTTCGTCATGCCGCAGTACATGCGGCCGTTGCGATAGAGGAAACCGCGCGAGCGGTCGTAGGGTTCGCCGCCTTCGTGGAACCAGAAGCCTTCCGCCCCCTCATCCATCGTGATGATGCCGAGCCCCTCCAATCGGAATCCGGGCCCTAGCAACTCCTCCAGGTGCGGCGCAAGTCTGGGGTGGGCTATCATCTCGCGGAACACATCGCAGTACGGCTTTTTCCACGTCAACATGCCGCCCAGGTCGCCACGGCCAATTGTGCCGCGTAGCGTTTTCGATTCGTTGGCAAGATCGTTTGGGCGGATCTGGATCTGGTCCGCGTAATGATCAATGGCCGCATTGGCCGCCGTTACTTCTTCAGGTGACAGCGCGCCTTCTATCACTAGATAGCCGTGCACGTCAAATAGATACTTCTCCGCTGCTGTCATTGCCTCTCATCTCCTGATTTGGGGTTACATGCGTTCAAACGATACAGGACATGCGGATGGTCACCGCACATAAAGTCTCGTTCATAGGTCATGCCGACCTTATCCATCACACCCCGCGAGCCAGTGTTCATTTGCAGCATGAAAGCAATAGTCGTAAAACACTCAGGTATCTTCATAATTAAGGTTCAAAGTTGGGCTGTAATTTTTACTGCGGCAGGTCTTCCGCCATCGAGTCGAACCAATACGAATAGAACACGGCGTTCTGTAGATTGAAACGCAGACGTATGGGTCGATACAGATGGGTTTGTAGGTCGCCCGACTCCCACTGTACAGGATAGCGCAGTTGGTCTCCCCTGACCTCCTTGGACCGCGCGACGACTGAGCCCTCCCCGTCTACCACCTCAACCGAGAGCGAACCGTGGCCCGCATCGACATTGGTGTAGAGCCACGGACTGTTGAGAATAAAGGTGTTGGTAGTCACCGTTCCCCCTGCGGCGTCGGCATCGAGGGACATAAAACCGTCACGCCGCATCGTCGCCAGATTGATCGCGCCCGTTTTCTTATCCGGATTGGGTGGGGCACTGCGGTACTTGGCGCCCATGTAGTAAAACCAGAGCTCTCCATTG
Source organism: Candidatus Poribacteria bacterium (assembly GCA_027296925.1). Lineage (GTDB taxonomy): Bacteria > Poribacteria > WGA-4E > WGA-4E > PCPOR2b > JAPUIP01. The sequence goes on from JAPUIP010000291.1 coordinate 9,601, forward strand.
ATAAGCACAGGTCTTGAGGGGGGCATAATCTGGGTCAGGTCGTAGGCACCAGAATCCACTTCCGACGGACCGATAAATGGTTGGCGGTCGCCCAGGCGCACCCAGTTATGCAAGTCGCGGCTACAGACGAGTTGGACGTGGTGAAAACCGTCCGAATTCTCGTCTACGTTGCCTGTGTGATAGAAGAAGGCAGCCATGCCGATATAGAGTCCCTCGTATCGACTGACGCCCATGTTGTAGACGTCCACCATATATTCAGCCGGCACGTTGTGCTGTGGCTGATGGAGCTTCGGATTCGCCAGGCGTTCGGCGATCACCTGCCGAGCAAGCGCCTGATCTTCCTGGTCTGCGTGGAAGATGAGTTTCGGGCCGGTCCAATTCTCGAAGTCGAGGCTGGTGGCGAGCGCGACTGAGCGCCCGTATGGCCCCATCTCGCCTTCCTTCAGCGTAGCGATGTAGGTCCCCGTGACTTCGTCGTAACTCAGGTTGCCTTCATCGCCGGTGGGCAAGCTCCGGCAATCCAGCTTGCGCCAGTGAATGCCATCCGCACTTACCGTCAGATCGCGGGTCTGAAATGTTCCCCAACCCGAAAAGCGTTCTCCAGGTTCGGCATCGGGATGCTCTTCGACGTTGATCACCCAACTCAACTGATAGACGGAGGGTCGTTCAACACATGCCCATCGGGATAGGCGAGCCGCCAGGGATTGTCCACCAATTTCCAATGCGCGCCAATTGGGCTGACCATGCGCTCACTTACACCGCGCAGTTTCATGCTCTTGTACCTGCGAGCGGGGTCCGACTCATACGGATCGTAGATGACCTGCTCTCCACACAGCGGGGAGACGAGGTTGTTTTCCAGCGACCCTCTGTGCTCACGGCATCGAAGGAGGGGTCTGATCCAATTGACGCCATCCGGACTTTCGGCGTATGAGATGCCACCTTCTCCCAAAAGCCAGATTTTGTAACACCGATCTTCGGGAACCCATGACGGCGCACTTCGGGTCTGAATCGTGCCCGCACCTTCGGGTTCAATAACGGCACCTTTTTTTTGGGGTTGGTGAAGCGTATGTTTGAGATTTTCGCGGCTCGATATGTCCTCCAAATCGAGAAAGAGCTGTCGTTCACCGACGGGAATCTCTAATGGTTTGACCTGCACGATTTTCGCTCCTTGTGGGCTGAAATCAAGATGAACCGTCCGGAACCTGGATGAACGTCTCCGAGAGGGCAATGACGCAGGAACTGCGGTCACCGCCGATGCTCGATTTCCAGGTCTCTCTGATGTACGGCTGCCCCTCGACGGGTCGGTCGTTGAGGCTGATAGCACCTTCGTCAGTAAAGAACAGGTACGAATAGACATCTCTATCCTCGCGAAACTTCGGCGCCGGCGCCTCCAAAATGACAGGGGCCTGAAGCTTCGACCAAGTTGAGACGACGATATCGTGCTCGGTCTGGATAATCCAGGATGGCGACGAAAGTATCTCCCCCTCGCGACGGAGCACAGCGTCAACGACGACGTCGATCTCATACGGTCCCGGCAGGGTTCGCACCCAGTCATCGATAAACGCGGCGAGAGCCCGATTATCGGTACACACCGCTCGTAGACCGGGGTCGCCGGGAATGTCGACGTAGGCGACCGTGCCCTCGCCGGCCTCGCAGTAATGGGTGTGCCAGATACTCACTCTGCCGCTGTCCTCTTCGGAGCCGGGCTGGCGAAGATAGTTCATCCAGTGCTGACCGGTCCAGAAAAGCTGCCCCGGATTAACGATTGGTCTCGACATGGAGTACTCCCCAGATCAATAACCTGCCAGCAGTTCACGCAGATAGTTGGCGGCTAGGCGCACCTGCTCGACCCGGTCTTCTTCTTGACCTTCGTACACGATGGATATACAGCCATTGTAGTTGACGCTTTTCAAGATGGGCACGATTCGCTCATAGTCGAGCCACTCCTCTCTGCCGCTTTCAATTTTGTAGAATTTTGTGCGGACATACATGGCATGCGGCACGGTCTGCTCAATAAACCGGTAAAAGTCGATGTCTGGAGCGCTTTCTCCGCGCGGGTACGAGCCCGGTGACCCGACCCACTGTCCGGTATCCATAATAAAGTTGAAGTTGTCTCGATTGGTCTCGCGCCGGATGCGCAGCATCTCATCGCCGGTGGATGGATGATTCTGTAGCCCCACAGCGATGCCTTTGGTGGCTGCGTAATCCGCGACCTCCTGATAGCCGCTAATCATCGCCGGCCACGGATCGTCGCCATCACCGTTCTTTTCTGGCACGGTCCCACAGAACACGCGGATGATAGGCGATCCGAGGAAGGCTGCCAAGTCAATCGCTTCCTTGCACTGTTGGGCGTGTTCCCGTCGTTCCGCCGCCGTCCCGACAAACAGACCGCTTACACCGATGTAGCCAATCGGCAGTCCGTATCTGAGACACATGAACTTGATACTGCTGAGATAGTCCGGGTCCGTCGAGGTGAATGCCCGTTGATGGAAGTCGACAATATCCAGCCTTAAATCGTAAGCCGTCTGGATGAATGCCTCAACGCTTGTATTCTGTAGACTCAGGTAGTTAGAACCAATTTTGATCATGATTTCTATGTCCTTTCGTTTTGACGGCTGCTATCACCGTCCATTATTTGGAATATCCCCACTTGAATCCGGATACGCCCTTGCACAAATATGGAAGATAATACATTGGCGTTATTCCGAATGAACATTTACAGCGAGGGGTGCCTGTGTGCATCTCACACATCGTAGTCATTCTCGCTTATCACATCTGGCAGCGGCCCCTCGAAAACACTAAACATCAGATCGAAGCGCTTTGGCCTGGCGTTCAATCTCTTCAGCGATTTCCACCCAAACCAGATCGCGCTCGCCGTTCTCTTCAGAAAAAGTAATCACGGGTTTACCATCTTGTGGCAGGGCCTGCAAATCTTTTAGGACGGGTTCGCTCATCCACATGCAGGGACGGATGATGATGGGAATGACGCGCATACCTTCCTCTTTTCGTCGTTGCAACAAGCGGGTAATCTCTTTATCTTGGATGAAGCGAGAGGCGAGAAAGTGCTTACTCACAAATAATAAAGCTAAGTCGCATTCATTCATGGCCCCTTGAATGGCTTGATACCATTCATCTCCGGCTTCAATACGGCGGTCTTGCCAGGCGTCAATGATGCCTTGACGCTGCATGCTGTCCACCATGAGGACCAGGTCATCTTTAAACGCTTCGTCTTTATGGGCATAGCTAATGAATATTTTGAGTGGTTTCATGGTTGGTTTTTCTTCCGCTGGTAACTGGCTCAACGTCTCTTCCCATTGCCGGTGCAGAGACGCACACAGTGGCGCAAAGCCGGCGTGATCAAAGGGAATGGCGTACAGGTTCAGCACCAGGTTGAACAGGCTGACCGGATAATGGGTGGCATCGCGGAAATCGCCGGGGGTACAACTGCGCAAGTCGTGCGAGGGTGCTGAAGTGGGTTTGCCTTCTAGCGTGATGGAAATCAATTTGTCACTGCCCAGCTGCGTTTTGACGAGGTTGACGTCTGCTGCAAATGCCGGCGTGGAGTGGTGATATGCACGCTGGTAGGCGGGCGTATCCAGCACCACGACGTAGTCATCCGGTTGCACCTGCGCGGCCCCCTCGATGATATACACACCCGCGACCTGCAAGTCATCCC
>JAPUIP010000292.1 GCA_027296925.1 Candidatus Poribacteria bacterium
TAAAGGAATTTTCGTTTTCAAGGCGTGCTCTCAGGTTGAAAACGCTCCGATCCAGCCCGGCGTGGCTCACCGTTATCCGAGCCGATCGGAGGCAGTTCAAGGGACACTGTTCTGGTCCCCCCCAAGGAATCTTTTCGATGCCGTTATTCCGGTGAGACAACTTCTCAAGGAGGTCGTGGCATGTTGAATCGAAATTATCAATGGTTGTTGTTCTGTTTCAGTCTGGTGTTACAACTGGCAGAAACAGGTGTTTGTGCCCAACGGTGGGAAGTGATTAACCAAATGACCGGTAGCCATTGGCACGATATCTACTTTGCGGACGAACAAAATGGCTGGATGGTTGGGTGGTCGCCAAGCAAAATCTTACACTCCGTCGATGGAGGCGTCACATGGAAAGAGCAGTTCCGATTCCCAAAGCGATTTCAAAGACCTCTAGCCGTTCAATTTGTGGATAAGTCTCATGGCTGGGTTGTGGGTCTGAGTGGAGAGGAAGATAAGGAGGGATTAGTTTATCGAACGACCGATGGAGGAGAGCATTGGAAAAAGCAAAATGGTCCACCCGGCTTTCTCGATGAGGCTCATTTCCTTGATGAGAAAGAAGGTTGGATTGTGGGGCTTATGAAGGCGAAAGACCCCGGTGTATTTAAGTTTCGGGCGGCTATTGCACATACCAGCGATGGCGGTATTATTTGGCAAAAGCAATGGGAGGAAACGAATCCGCTAGAAGGAATGAGTTGGCTCAATACCGTTTTCTTTGTGAATCATCAGCAAGGCTGGGCGGCTGGGATTGGAAAATTTATCTTATCAACCCAAGATGGTGGTGTGTCATGGAAAAAAACACCACTCCCGTTGGAGAGGGGAGCGCGGATTCTGAAAGCGTTTTTCTTGAATGAAGAAACTGGCTGGGCTGTCGGAAGTTCAGACGGCTCCCTTATCTTACATACCGCTGATGGAGGAAAGAATTGGCGAATACAATATGCAAATCAAAGGGACAAAGCTGCCTATAATCTTTATGTCCGTAATTGCCATGAACTCTGGGTGACAGGAGAAACATATATCGACAACCACTCACGCCTTAGCGGCGGGTTTGTCCTACATACAACGGATGGAGGTGAATCGTGGAAAAGACAAGAATTGGCGGATGCCGTGCGATCCATTCATTTTATCACACCTGAAAAGGGGTTTCTTGTTGGGCTTCACAATGTCCTGCTCCAAACAACAGATGGCGGTCAGACATGGATTTATCAACAAGAAAGAGGCTATCGGTTGACGGCTGTCACCTTCCGTCCTAGCGGTAAAGGGTGGATGGTAGCCAACAGCGATCAGCACCCAAAGTTTGCTACGGGCATGACACAGATACTCCAAACCCCAGATGCGGGGCGGACCTGGGCGGTGATTTCGGAATTCCCCACTTCTGCCTCGCAGGGTGTGTTTTTCCACAATAACCAGCGGGGACTGGCAGTGGGCTGGGAGATCAACAAGACTGAAGACGGAGGAAATACATGGAGTCTACAGCAACGGCCAGAACCCGGCACCCGAGTCTGGCTTCCTGACGCCGGCAGGGAGGATCGTCCTGGCGGTCTTTTGCGAGGCATTGATTTCGCAACAGAGACTCAAGGAATTATTGTCGGTGAGGTGGGACGTATCTATCTCACCCGTGACGGTGGCACCACTTGGGAGATGCTCCGAAAGAAGACCGATGTCGATCTCTATGACGTGCAATTCCTTAATGATAAAATTGGCTTCATCGCTGGCGGGTATTTTGGCGAAGGCGTGATTTTGCACAGCAATAATGGCGGCAGAAGTTGGGACATTATCGCCAACCTCGAAAACAGTGTCCATGCCCTGCAGATGCTGGATGAGCAGATGGGCTGGGCGGTCGGGAGAGCTGGTTACATTTGGCATACCCAAAATGGCGGTAGGAATTGGAAAATACAGACACGATTGCCAAAAGAAGAAACGCTTTTCGATGTCCTGTTTCTGGATTCAAAAAAAGGGTGGGCAGTTGGTGAAGCGGGACGAATTGTGGCAACCTCGGATGGGGGGCGTACATGGAGGCGGCAGAATAGCAGTACGAATGTCGATCTGATAAAGATCGCTTACAATCAGCAGGATGCCTTAATCGCAATCGGGGATTGGAATACCATCCTTGGGTATCAGGACCCCGCCTTTTTGCGTTATGCGCCTTTGTCTGCGGATGCAGCGGGCAAACGCTTAACCCAATGGGGACACGTAAAATCACAACTGTATCAGAATTTCCCAAATCCCTTCAATCCTGAAACATGGATTCCCTATCAGCTGGCTATGACGGATGAGGTCACCGTTTTTATCTATGATGCCCAAGGTCAACAGGTGCGTCAACTGGAGTTAGGTATCCAATCGGCAGGCACTCATTTGACAAAAGAGGGGTCGATTTATTGGGATGGGGAAAATGAGCGAGGTGAAATGGTTGCTAGCGGGTTGTATTTTTACCGTCTCAGCACTGGAGAGTTCACAGCGACTCGCCGCATGCTCATGGTCAAATAGTAAATGAATTTGTCGCCGTATTGATGAGATTGACCAAGTCCAGAAGGTAGAAAACTATCCGCCGAGCGAATGTATTGGAAATCGGCGGCTCACTGACCCTTCTCGTTAATGGACAGAAATTTAGCAGCCGTATCTTCACCCAACGCATTTCGACGCGGTGTGGGCCATAGAATGGCTTTCGTTTTCAAGGCATGCTCTCAGGTTGAAAACTCCCTCATGGTTAAATACACGATTCAACAACAGCAGCGTTCCAGAGATGAGAAGACTCGGTTCGGCACTTCATGTCGTTCGTGGCGGGTAATCGAACGGCAACCCGCACGACCTTCATTGCGGCAATCGCAATCGAAACGTCCAATCACATCTGCCACTAAATTGTAAATCAAGACCACCGTGTGATGTTCTACCCGTTGTCGTTTCGGCCCGTTTTTTAGATGCGGTGTCTCACAGCTTATCAGATAATCGCCGAGTCATTTCCGCCAACCTGATGGCTTCGTCGAGTTGATGCCGCATCTTAACTTTATCAAACTTTATATGTCCTAAAAACTCCCACACCTCTGCGATAATTACCTTTGCCTGTTCAGTTGCGGTGTGAATCATGTCAGATCTTCGGGGTGCGATTGAGTTGTGATTGTCGATTACCCCATCAATAAAGCTGGGACCGAACCTGTTGAGGACGAAAGCAATGTGAGAGTAGCATTTTTTGCGGAAAGCGATCGGAATCGATTTAAAACTTAAGTCTGCCAACAGTCGATATGCTCGGTGCCACTCGATGTGGTCCGTGGCACTGTCTTCGAAGAATTGGAGCATCTCATCAACGATTTTCCCATATTCCTCTATTGGTGCAAGTATCTTTTTTATCGTCCCAGCCTGGACGTCGATACCGAGTATCGCTCGGTATGCGTCATGAACTTGTGGTAGCTTTGTCTCTTGAGCGACAAGGGCCAGCTGCAAATCCTGTTCTTTGCTGCTATAAATCCTCTGCGATGCTTCGAGCCATATATGTGCCATCGAACACGCCAACCCCGCTCTGTCATACAAAAGACTCAAAAGTGCATTATGATTGCCATCTGTAAATGCTTTTTCCGCCTCCTGAATCTTCCGATCGACATATTCCATCATCAACCGGAGCCGCTCGCTGAGAACTTCAGGAGCAAAACGATTCTTAGAAACGAAGTGCTTGATCTCTTCTAGATACCCTGTGGGATCAGCAACGATCGACATGATTGCAAGACCGTCGAGAAACCATGTGGGATCGGCGGTGAAATTACCTGACTTCGCAGACTCGACAAAACTGTGAGGATAATTTTCAATCAGATTATCGGTTGCGCGTTTGTGGGTGACATGCACATGAGCGAGGATGCCCTGATAAACTCGCCACTCGACAGACTGATTGTATTCAGATTCTCCTGTTGAGAAAATAGAGAAATCGATGTCTGAAGTTTGCCATATTCTTCCGGTCGCTAAAGAACCATCTAAGGCGGCGCCAATCAGAGGTTCGTTTCGCATTCTGTCAGCGATTACCTGATGTGTGATTCGATGAAGATTTTGGAGATGTGCTTCAAGACTCATTCTTACCCCCTACTAAATCTGATTACCATGGGATGATTTGATAGCGGATGCCGTTCTGATATCTAACACAAACCTTTGTCAATAACTCTCTTATCATCAGCCACCTTCGTAGAATCATGAGTCGCTTAAACCTTCTCAACAACATCCCGCATTAAAATGATATACGTTTTCCCCGTTTGTGTATTTTCAAAGGTTTGTACCGGCCGATATCCTACTTTTTG
>JAPUIP010000293.1 GCA_027296925.1 Candidatus Poribacteria bacterium
ATCACCACCCAATCATCATCAACGTCAAATACGCCATCGGGAGAGCCTATCCCACCTGGGCCATGTACATCAATCGTAATTCGAAAATCACCGCGAGCACCTTTTGTCACAAAGCCGATAATGAGCGTATCTTGTACCCTATCGTCATTCGGACTGAAAACAGAATCTTCATCCGCACTATCAATAACCCGCGGAAGTGACTCAAAGCCCTGTGCCCAAACCAGCGTGCTCCCTGGAATCAAGAAAACGGCTGGGGCAAATTGAAGTAACAAGACAAGAAGAAATAAATAGCGGACGTTTTGAGAAAATATCGTAGATGAAGCCTGTTTTTTCTGCCTATGTTGGTGTTCTTTGGCGTTTCTGATAAGTCGCACGCGTTCCCCCTACAAGTGCATTGAATTTTTATGACAGTGCGTGTCACGTTTCTACAAAGGCGGATACAACCGGAGACATCAATTGTAATCGCGAAAATGGCTCCAACTTCAACAAAATATGAAACAGTGCGAAGGCTGATTGGCGTGTTCAGTTCCGCGGGATAACGTAAATCGGGTTGGGCAATGAACCGGTTCTCTGAAGTCGGACAGCGCAGGAGCGACCTGTCGCAAACTCTCAATTCGTCGGCAGGCTAATCTACCTATTTGTAAAATTATGCCACAACGATGATCCTCCCTGCATCACCGCGTTTCGATCTGTCTTAGACGCAAAAATACCTGTTTGGTTGAGAGATTGATTGGGGTATCAGAAGAATCTCATGAGGAAGTTTGATCTGCTTCTCCGCAGTATTAATATCGGAAAAGAGAGCGCTAAACTGAATACATCTTCCGAATTAACTTTGACTGTGACGGGGGCTATCTTTCTTCTTGTGCCGATTGATATTGTTTCTGTGTGAGCGATTTGAGACATAGATGTCGCGTCTCGAGGCATTGCGGACACCGCAACGCGATATAATACTCTTCGCTAAACATCTCATCGAGCCAATCATCCCCCACCGGAAACGCCTCATCCCTTTTTGCCAGAAACTCATCGGTCACTTCGTACGCCCGGTTGCAGTCCGGACAAACCTTCAAATCGTTTCCAATTTGGATAACATCCAGCCAACTCATGTCTATCCCCGAAAATAGGTTAGGTCTTTAACGTAGGGTAACGCCGCCTCATATTCAACAGTCCCCAATTGTACCAGCGCTTTGAGTGCTTGATCTCGTGTCTGCATACCGTAAGATTTTCCGGTCTGAATCGAGGAATAGATCTGGGAAGGCTTGTTGTTGCGAATCGATGCGCTGATTGCAGATGTCATCTTCATGACCTCCACGGCGACAACTTGGCCGGTGTCGTCGGCACGCGGCAATAAAACTTGCGAGATGACACCTTGAAGTGACATCGAAAGCTGAGCGCGGATCTGGTTCTGCTGGTCGGCAGGAAAGCTATCAATAATACGGTAAATCGTTTGGCAAGCGTCAATCGTGTGCAGGGTCGCCAGTACCAGATGTCCTGTTTCAGCCGCTGTGAGCGCTATAGCAATCGTTTCCAAGTCCCGCATCTCCCCGATGAGGATAACGTCGGGGGACTGTCTCAGAACATGCTTCAGTGCATGGGCGTAGGAGTGCGTATCGGTGAAGATCTCCCGTTGTTCGACCACACTTTTGTCGCTGGTATGCATGTACTCAACCGGATCTTCAATCGTGATGATGTGACATGCACGCTGGGTATTAATCAGGTGAATGAGTGCAGCGAGGGTTGTTGATTTGCCACTGCCGGCAGGGCCAGTGACGAGTACCAGGCCATTACGTTTGGCAGCAAAGTCGCTCACTGAATCGGGTAGGCCGAGTTCATCAAAGCGAGGGATATGGGTCGAAAAATGCCGAATTGCCGCTGCAACGCTCCCTTTCTGAAAGTGGACATTGATACGAAAACGCCCCAGGCTCGGATGGAAGTATGAAAAATCAAGCTCATAATCTTCCTCAAAGCGTTTAATCTGCTCCGCACTGAGCAGACGATACACGAGGCAGCGAACTTCAGCGGCTTTCAGTTTTTCATGGAGGAGCGGATGGAGCTCACCATCAACGCGAACTGTTGGAAAAGCATCAGCAACAATGAGCAGATCTGACGCTCGATGTTCAACTGTTTGCTTGAGGAGCTCTTCAATATTCGGCATTAAGAACTGGAATTTTGAGGTGGGAAGGAGGATTGAACGGATGGAAGGTCGGCAAATTGCCGCTTCCATCCGGACCCTTACATGGCGAAATTTCCGACGAAAGCGTTATTCGTCGCTTCGCCCTGATTCCACGTGACAGAGAGAATTTTATCCTGGTAACGGTAAGCTGTCGATTTTCCGACAATCGCGGTATCGATCTGTTCCAGCGGTTCGTACCAGATCTGGTGGGGCTGGGTGCAGGATTGGCATGCATAACGCGAAACAGATAGCGTCAGGACATTGCTAACACGCAGGTCATATTGCGCATCCTGTTTCGTAAAAGTAATCGGCGCCACCTGTGTGTGAACAACTTTACCCACGATACTACCCCGTTTGGCGACAATCAGATCTGTCAAAGCAGCACGCTGCTCTTGAGTTGCGTTCGCATCAAGATACAGCACACTGCGTCGCGTCGTCGTATCGATTGCCAGGTTGTCTTGCGCACTCACGACCGCGACGACGGTTAATCCATCCAATGATACGCCGTTCCAACTGCCCCGATGGATATTCCAAACGAGGGTTGCCTCTTTGCCACCCTCGACGAACTCCGAACCGTAGTGGCATGCCCCGATATACACACTGGCCGAGCGAGCTTCCAGGTATTCACCTTGCACTATCGAGGTTTGCGTTGCAAATGTGCTTGCAACAGTGAGTAAAAAGACAACTGCTGTTAAGGTTGAAATTTTAGTCATCATATTTTCCCCTTTATTGCTATGCTTTCTCACCTCAGGTAGAGGATTTCTTGAGAGTTTATCGTCCATCGTTACGGGCTAATTATACCTTATCAATCGATGAAAAGTCAAAATCCCCTCATGGGCGAGGGGCATGGAAACAGTAAATCGGCATGGTTATTGCTAAAATAAGGCGTTGGAGGTTATAATAAAATGTTAAAAGGCTGCACTGGACGTGATTCAAATCCTCTATCGCGTCAAATCTGGGGAGGACGGGCAGCGAAGGAGGCGACATCATGGCAACAATGAAGCGAATTGATGGGATATGGAACCCCATCTTCGATAAGCAGAAGAAAACGAAAATCGAACGGAATATCGTCCAGATTCTTAAGAATGTTCCAATTTTTGAAGATTTGAGCAACCGTGAATCTCAAAATATCGCTCGGATTGCCTACCAACGTCACTACAGTGAAAACGAAGTGGTCATCCATGAAGGACAGGACTCGGCAGGCATGTATATTCTGATGGAGGGCGAGGTAAAGATCACGAAAGAACTAGAGGATGGAACGGTCATCGATGTTGGGACGCTAGAGGAGGGCGAGTTCTTCGGGGACGTTGGTTTATTGGATAGTTCTCCGCGAACGGCAACGGTTACAGCCAGTCAGGACTCGAAAATTCTCGGTTTTTTCCGACCGGAGCTCCTTCAGTTAATGGATTCAGATCCGAAGCTGGCCTCCAAGGTCATCTTCAAACTGGCTCAGATCCTCGCGGCACGTTTTCGGTATATACACAAGGAATTCGAGAAAGCCCAGGTAGAGAATGATCGATTGAATGCCCTTCTGAAAGACGTTTTGGAGACAAAAGATCAGAAGAAGACTCAGATGTAGCCGTCGGTCATTTGATCTGAAGTTTTGATGCAATTGGCGAGGAGGAAACCGATGAATGAATCTACCATGCAGGATTTTCCCCAGCATGATGCCACTCAGGAAAAAATTTCGGTCATGCCAATCGAAGTCGCTGATCGGATTGAGGGAGAGCAATCTGATGCGCAACTTGCTAAGCTTGGACCAACCACCGTCATCCCACTGGTTCAAAATATCGAAACAATAACATCGGCGATGACATTGCTCGCGCGTGAAAGCCGCGAACGGACACAGCAGGCTCGTTTAGCGAACGCCACTTTGAAGCTTATCGCTTTTGGCACGACGCTGATTGCGCTAGCCATTCTGGTCGGAATCGTCTATCTACTCAGGGACGTTCTCGCGCTTGTTGTCATTTCGTTTCTTATCGCGTATATATTAAGCCCCATTGCTGATATTGCCGAGCGGAAGGGAACTAACCGAACGCTCGTCGTTATTGCTATGACGTTATTAATCCTCAGCAGCTTTGCCATTGCTTCAACACTCACGGTCAATAGTCTTGCCGGACAGGTCAAGAAGCTCAGCGAAGATGTACGAGATCCCGCAACCCGTGAACGGCTTGTTGTTACAGCCGCGGGATGGCTGAATCGGATGCCAGAGTTTCTCCGTTCTTCGCTGCTTGCCTACCTTGAGGAGCGCGAAGAAACTGATAGAGTCATCAAACAGATTATCACTGAAGACGTTGAATCCGTCAATGAAGATGGCACAGTGAATCCAGAACCCCTCCCCCCACCTACGAGTCCTGAGGAAGACATTGTCGGCCGTGAACGTGTATCATACCTTGTCAAGCTGGCACAAGATAAAATCTCGGCATCTGTCATGGGACAGTCGCAGCAAATTCTAAGTGCGCTGAGCAGTTCCGCAAGAGGCGCATTTTCAGCCTTTACGACAGGTATCATCGTTCTGTTTTTAACCTTTTTTATGCTCAACGCGGGGCAACAGATGAAAAAAACCTTTATCCAGGTGGTACCCAACTGCCTCTTTGAACCGACTTTGGTACTGATTGATGAACTCGATCGGCAACTGGGAAGCTACCTCCGGAGTCGACTGATTCAAACAGTTATTCTCTCCATCCTTTGTGCGGTGGGATACTGGATATTGGGATTACGGTTTGCGATCATGCTGGGCATTATCGCGGGGCTGGCAAATCTGATTCCCTACATCGGACCGTTGATTGGAGCAATGCCCGCAATCATTGTCGTCTTTCTGGGTTCGCGGTTCGGGATTGGTTGGAGTCTATTAGCCATTGTTACGCTAACCCTCGTGGTACAACTCACCGATAACGCGATTATTACCCCATTGGTCATTGGTAAGAGTGTTGAGCTCGGTCCAGTCACAACGATTGTTGTGGTATTGCTGGGTGAACAGATGCTCGGGTTGATCGGCTTGCTGATGGCGGTTCCGATTGCGGCAATGTGCAAGTTAATTTTCCAGGAAGTGTGGACACAGTTCAAGGGATACTCTCGATCGATTATCCATGGACACTAGCGAAGAAAAGGCGAATTGGGCGGTTTCATTAGAGTTGTTCCGACTTAAAGCTGATACCTACTTCATCGGAAACGGCTTCGCCAATTCGCCAAAGTTCCTCTCTTTATTCTCACCCCGCAGTAAAATTGCTGACCACGTTTGTCCCAGAGAGTTTACTTCAACCTGCTTCACCCAGGTGGGAACATAACGAATCGTCAATCCACAGCGGCGCCGTGTCGATTGGTTGGGTAGGCTCCCGTGGATCAAGGCGCCGTGATGAATCGAGATTTCACCTGACCTTAGAATGAAATCTGCGGCGTGCTGTTCCTCTTCTTTACTGACCGGAACTTCCTGATTGATGCTCAACAGATTCCCTTCTCGATCGGATTTTCGGTGTGCCCGAATCCCGGAGCGGTGCGTTCCGGGAATGACGCGCATACAACCATTCTCGCAATCGCTATCGTCAATCGCATACCAGGCGGTAATCGCTTCGGGCGGCTCAAGCCCCCAATAGGTCACATCCTGGTGCCACGCCACAAACTTCTTCTCATCCGGGCCATATTTGCAGAAGAAATGCGTTGCCAGCATCATCACATTCGGCCCGATCAAGAATTCGATACAATCCACAATCTTCGGATGGGTTGCGAGGTCCCAGATAAATTCATGATCGAAATGCCAATCGATGAGCCCCATCTGGCACTTCTCGCGCCCTTCCCGGGCTTCCAGTTCGTCAAATGCTTTCCGGTATCGGGTCGCCTCCGCCCCGTCCGAAATCTGAATCCCGGTGAGAAATCCCTCCGTCTCATAAGCGTTAACTTGCTGTTCGGTTAGCGACATGTTCTGCTCCTTATCTTGTATGTGAGACATACTCACTTTATCCGTAATTCCGGATTATCCGCGATCTGGCACGTGCCATTGTGCATACCAACGAGAGTCTTGCGGTGGACCGTCCTGGTCTCCCCAACGGTTTTGCATGGTTTCAAAGTTCTGCAGTTGCGGGCGGACATCTTGCTCCCAGATTCCCTCAATCTGATCGAAAGTCAGAGGATGGCGTTCTGGATTTAGATTCACGTATTCATCTAGCAGTTCCTTTGCCTTAGCACCGAGCCAACGCACCTCATCAGCGACCATTCTCTCCCCAACCTGTCGATCTGACGCCCGCGCCGTCGCCCCCATGGCAAAGTGCGGTCCCGGCGCCTCCGGCACAGGTAGCCGCGAGACATCAACGCAATCCGGCTCTAACGCCCACAGCAACGACGTTTCAACCTTGCCGGCGTGATCGCCGCCGCTTTTGCCGTCGCCATCGAAACCGGGCTGATTTGCCTCGAAGTCGGGCAGTCCGTATAATCGCATACCAAAATGGGGTTGGAGGATACCAAGCAAAGTTTTGAGGTCTTTCCAGTTTGGACCGTAGTGTCCTGTCAAAAGAATCGCGGCATGAAATCCAAGCGCATCAGCCGCACGGATGTGATAGCAGATATTTTTGAAGTGCATCCATGCTGGCATCGCCGTCAACCACGGTCGGACTTCCCCGACGCTCCGATGCGCCCAAATGGCATAACCCCCGTGTTCGTGGATATGCCAATAATCGGGTGGGGCAACAATGCCGCCATGTTCACGAGCGGTCCGGCATGCAATCGCATGTGCCTTTAGCGCATCAAGTCCAACTGCGTTGTGCGGCCCGTGCGGTTCGCACAGACCGTAGCAGAAATAGACAACGGGACATTCCTGGAACGCCGCTTCTAACTCGTCGGGAAACATCCGTTCCCAGCGAACTTCTCTCTTCATCAGATTCTCCTTTCGGCTGAAATACTTACGCTCTCATTTCGTAACTTAACCCCAAGAAGGTTTGACTGTTAGAATGATTGCATATTCTGTCACTCA
>JAPUIP010000294.1 GCA_027296925.1 Candidatus Poribacteria bacterium
TTCGGGTTGGGCGTTCTGGACTGCTCGATCTGCTCGACTATAACCTGCTGAATCTTCCCTCACTCAGACCCTTCAGTCGAGTCATCCTTATCGTCACATTTAACGCTACACCGCGCGTGTTGATGGACGGAATTATTACCCACCAGGAATTGCAGCCCAGCAACGAACCGGGCGATTCAATATTGACCGTTACCGGCGAAGATGTCAGTGTGATGATGGATATGGAGGAGAAATCGGTCGAACACCCCGCTCAAGACGAAACGGTCATTGCCAACAAGATTATCGCCGGCTATGCCCAGTACGGGTTGATTCCGACCGTCATTCCGCCAACAGTAGTCGATCCGCCCATTCCGATCGAGCGGACGCCAGGGCAGCAGGAGACGGATTTATCGTATTTGAATCACATGGCGGCTCGCTTCGGGTATGTGTTTTATGTGACCCCCGGTCCGCTGCCGATGACCAACGCCGCATATTGGGGACCGCCCAAACGACTCAATATACCACAGAAGGCACTGTCGGTAAATATGGGGTCCCATACGAATGTTGAATCGATTAACTTCCAGCACGACGCACTCGCACCTACGTTCGTGTCTGGCCAGCTTCAGGACCGGCTGACCAATCAGAGCCTGCCTGTCGAAACTTTCGCCAGCACACGCGTCCCCCTGGCCAGCCAGCCGACTTGGCTCGTGCACTACTCAAATGTGCGTCAGACACAGCTTCGCAAAAGCGGACTCAATACGATGCAGGCATTCGCACGCGCGCAAGGAAAAATGGATGCGTCAATGGATGAAGTCGTGACCGCCACGGGCGCACTCGATGCCTTGAGCTATGGAGGGCTACTGCAGGCACGTGGACTCGTTGGTTTGCGCGGCGTTGGTTACACCTACGACGGCATTTATTACGTGAAGAAAGTTACCCACAAAATCAGCAAAGGCGAGTATAAACAAGACTTCACCCTGACCCGTGAGGGGGTCGGATCCATCACGCCGGTCGTGCGACCGTGACTGGGCTTCGCTTGGACAACCGCTAATTTCAGGGAAAACTTGTGGCAGAATTTTTTGGCAAATATCGGGGCAAAGTCGAGAATAATGTTGACCCCATGCAGATGGGGCGGATTCAGGTCAGCGTGCCCGCTGTGCTTGGGCGTGGCAGCCTGGCCTGGGCGATGCCCTGTGTACCGTATGCTGGGCCGGGGGTAGGCTTCTTTGCCATCCCGCCGAAGGGAGCCAACATCTGGGTGGAGTTTGAAGGCGGAAAACCGGATTACCCCATTTGGAGCGGTTGCTTCTGGGGCGCCGGGGAGGTCCCGGCCATGCCTGCTATAGCTGAGACAAAGGTTTTCAAAACTGACTGCATTACGCTGACATTCAGCGACATGCCCGGCGCGGGCGGCGTTACGCTGGAGGTTGGGTCGCCGGCGGTGACGACGCCGCTCAAACTGGTTTTGGATGCGGCAGGAATCGAATTCAACAGTACCTCAGCCAGCGGGAAACTTGGGCCGGAAGGCATTGAACTCACGTGCGGCGCGGCGACGATTGAACTTTCAACATCCAGCATATCGATTAAAATTGCTGGGGCGACCATCGAGCTCTCAGGCCCGAGTGTCTCGATTAACAACGGCGCTTTGGAGGTGAAATGATGCCAGGTTTTCTACTCCATAAAGGCGCGACGGTACAGTGCGCGCACGCGGGACAAGCGCAACCGACGGCGACAAATCCCCATGTAACGGTGGGAGGTCAGCCGATTGTGACACAGGCGGGAGCATATACGGTTTCCGGCTGCTCGTATCCACCACAATCCGGCGGGCCCTGCGCGACCGCTCAGTGGGTGAGCGCCGCAACACGTGTGACGGCGAATAATCAACCAGTGTTGCTACAAGATAGCAAGGCTGTATGCACGCCTACCGGCACGCCTTTGAATATCATAATGACCCAAATGCGGGTAAAAGGGATGTAGATTCAGAGCCAAATACACCCGGCGTCCTACGGACAGCCGAGGCGTTAGGAGAAACAATGCAGATCGGATACCCTTTCAGAATTGATGGGCGTGGGCGCACAGCAAGCCCAACCGACGATAAACATATCCGGGAGCTCATCGAGCAGATGTTGTTCACTGCGCCCGGTGAGCGGGTCAATCGACCGGACTTCGGGAGTGGACTTCAGCAACTGGTCTTTGCGCCAACCAGCGACGAGATGGCAACCACGACCCAGTTCCTGGTACAAGGCGCTTTGCAGCAATGGTTGGGCGATCTGATTCAGGTCGAATCCGTGCAGGTCGAGAGCGAAGAAGCGACTTTGCGTGTAACAGTCCAGTATATCGTCCGAAGCAACCAACAACGTCAGACCGCTCAGTTCGAACGTGGAGATTTTTCGTCATGAACACAGCGCCGCAAATGGATGCGACCTTTCTTAACCAGCGACGTGATGCAATCCGTCGTCATCCGACACAGGGCGGCATTGATTATGTTGACGTTAAAAAGAGTGCGTCTGATGAATGGGAACTGTGGCTCTACTTTGTGCCGGCGGCTGAGGGGATTACCGATAAAAACGTAACACCTGAAAGTATGACGACGGACAATATCCGTATAACCGACGCGATGGGCATCGCCGATCCGAGCATTCAAATCGTGGAACCGATTGATCTCAACCCGCAAGATGATGAGGACAATACGGTAGACAATGCGGTCCGAATTCAGGTGCGTGAAGAGGAACAGACCGCGCTATCGTCCGGCGATTCCCCGACCTACACACTGCAACTGGTCGATCTGCCGAATCTCGACCCATTCTTCGCGCAGGTATCGTTCTCTTTACAAGTCGATGAACCGAGTCGGGTTGATTGCCGGTTGTCGTTGGAAGCGGAACCGGAAGCGGCGCCTGTACCAGAGATTAACTACCTCGCGAAAGATTACAGCACGTTTCACAAGTTAATGCTTGACCGGCTATCTGTTGTGATGCCGGAATGGCAGGAACGCAACCCGGCGGACATGGGGATGGCACTGGTTGAGGTATTGGCTCATGCCGCCGATTACCTGAGTTACTATCAGGACGCTGTGGCGACCGAGGCATACCTGGGTACGGCGCGGCAACGAATTTCCGTCCGGCGCCACGCACGGCTACTCGATTACCTCATGCACGAGGGCTGTAACACCCGGGCGTGGGTAGAGATCCAAGTGTCCGCCGATGTGTCTTTGAGTGAAGGGACACAACTGATGACCCGCATCTCCGGACAAGACCCTCGAATCTCACCGCAAGTCGGAAGAACTCCGGACGCCTTCGGAGCTACCTACAACCAGGTGTCGGGCGAAACACCACAGGTCTTTGAGACAATGCACGCAGCGACGCTGGCCCCGGCACACAATGAGATTCACTTCTATACGTGGGGGGCTTCTCAATTTACGCTGCCCGAAGGCGCCACCCGGACCGCACTCAGAAAAAATGGGGTGGACAGCGAAATTGGAGTGCAGCCCGGCGATGTCCTCATCTTTGAGGAGGTGATAAGCCCCGAAACCGGGGTGGCTGCTGGCGCGAATCCAGCGCATCGCCACGCGGTTCGCTTGACGGACGCAACATCTGCGGTGGATGCAATCGGCGGGGCGTTGCACCGCGAGACGAGCGAGAGCATACCTATCGTCGAGATTGCATGGGATGCCGCCGATGCCCTCTCTTTCGATATGTGTGTTTCCACCATTGTCGATGGCGCCAACGTTGAAAATGTCAGCGTCGCCCGTGGCAACATCGTCCTCGCCGACCATGGGCAGACAATAACAGATGAATCCTTGTCTCCTGCGACGGTATCGGAGAATGGCGGTTACCGACCGCGGCTTAACCGTGCGAACCTCACACACAGGGTGTCTTACGACGACGAACTCGCTCAAGCTCAAAGCGCGGCGGCGGCCATGACGCAGTCGCTTGATGAAGCCCTACCGGTCATAACACTCGCCGAGGCGGATGAAATATGGACGCCGCAAAAAGATCTTCTGAATAGCGACCGTTTCGCCCGCGAGTTTGTGGTGGAAATCGACAGCGATGGCGTGGCTTACCTGCGCTTTGGCGACGGTGAGCATGGCAAACAACCCGCCGCTGGGACAGAACTGAGAGCCACCTATCGTATTGGCAACGGAACAGCGGGAAACGTTGGGTCGGAGGCAATCGCCCATCTGGTCACAGATGAAATCGGCATTATTAAAGTCCGCAACCCGATACCCGCTCCAGGGGGTGTCGAACCCGAATCGATTGCGCGTGTGCGAAGCGATGCCCCTCAGGCGCTTCGAAACCAAGAGCGCGCCGTAACCGAAGCGGATTACGCCTCGATTGCTTCTCGCCATCCAGAAGTGCGACGGGTGGCAGCGACCTTACAGTGGACAGGAAGCTGGTACACTGTGTTTGTTACCGTTGACCGCGTAGATAACCAACCGGTGGATGACGCATTCAAGGCTGAGTTGCGGGAATTTCTGGACCGTTTCCGTCTCGCCGGCTACGATCTGGAAATTCGCCCACCGGCGTTGGTTTCTCTGGACATCGCTTTAACCGTACATGTGGGCCCCGACCATTTCCGCAGTACCGTCCGTGGGGCGCTGGACGAAACCTTTAGCGATGTCGATCTTCCCGATGGCCGGCGAGGATTCTTTCACCCGGACAATTTCAACTTTGGCCAATCCGTGTACTTGAGTCAGTTGGTTGCGACAGCTATGGAGGCGCCGGGAGTTGCGTGGATCGAGACAACCCGCTTCCAGCGCCGGCGGCAACCGGCGCGCGGCGAACTGGATAGCGGTGAAATTCCTATCGCGTCGTTGGAGATTGCCCGCCTGCACAATGACCCCGATGCGCCGGAAAACGGCATCATTATGTTCAATCTGGAAGGCGGTCAATGAGAATTCCCCCTGAGACAGCCAAGGTGTCCCGAAACAGGGGAAACCATGAGCAATGAATACATCACCACCTAAACATGACAACGCACCCGGGCTATCGGAATTGAGCTACCGTGTCGGGAAACACCCGGACTTCTTTCGCCGAATGCTTACCCGGCTGCGGACCCAGGAAGCGCCTAGCGGCAAGCGACCTCTCGCAGCGCTCACGGGCGCCGATACAACCGACCCGACGATTGCTTTCCTCGACGCCTGGGCAACGGTCGCCGATGTGCTGACTTTCTATCAGGAACGCATCGCTAACGAAGGCTATCTGCGCACGGCAACCTCGCGCCGGTCAGTGCTGGAAATGACTCGCGCCATCGGCTACGAACTCCAACCGGGCCTTGCGGCGAGCACATATTTGGCGTTCACCGTTGAGGACGCCGTTGATGCGACAGCCGTGGTCACAGTACCGAAAGGGACACAGGTACAGAGCATTCCGCAGGAGACCGGGCAAATGCCTCAGACCTTCGAGACCAGCGAGGAACTCACCGCACGTGCGGAGTGGAATGCGCTCACGCCTCAATTGACGCGAGCACAGGGGGTAACGATAGAGTCTGACGGCGAGAATGCGGCGTTACTCAAAGGAACAGATACGCAACTCCAGACCGCCGACGCCGTCCTGCTCGTCGATCCAGAGAATTCGGCAAATTGGCACTTTGGGGTCATCCAGACTGTTGAGGCGCATCTTGCGGATGATTACACACGCGTCACGTGGCAAAAGACGGCGGAAAGTGCATCGAATGTTGCGTTATCCAACCCAACGATTATCGCTCTCAGACAACGGGCGTCGCTCTTTGGATATAACGCTCCGGATTGGCGCACGATGCCGACAGACATTAAGAACGCATACGGCGAAACTGAAACGGACGAGGGAACTGAAACGGACGACGGAACTGCTCGGACCAACTGGGCCAATTTTCAGATGCAAGGCATTATCGAAAACAACGTCCGGATTGGCAATCTGATCGATCTCGATAGGACTTATCCTGAAATCATGCCTGGCGGTTGGCTAGTGCTGGTAAGTGGTGAAGTCGTCAAGCCCTTAGGGACAAGGGCAGTCTCGACCATTTCACGCGCCGATTTTACGCTGACAGCACAGGTCACAAGAATTGAACCTGAATCTGAAGATGATCTATGTAGCTTCGGCCTTCGCGAAACCGCCGTTTTTGTGCAAAGCGAAGAATTGCCGTCCATCGAACCGTCAGAACTTCCTGACGAACACATCCCGATTAGCGATCCAGTGGGTGGAGACACCGTCGTGCTAGACCAGGTAGTACCAGAGCTTCCGTCGGCACATCCCCTCATTTTCACTGGCACTGCTGTTGCCTCTGGCGAGACGGTCAGCGAGGTTGCCTTTGTCTCAGGTGCGTCCGACGACACGGAACGCGCAACCATCACGCTTCGTGAGCCGTTGGAGAACAGCTATGATCGAC
>JAPUIP010000295.1 GCA_027296925.1 Candidatus Poribacteria bacterium
TCGCCCGACTGTTGAGGATTGGATTGCAATCAACCGCCAGGTGCCTCGCCTCGTCGATGTTCTTCCGAATGGGCCCGTTGGGCATCCGACCGTCCGCGTCTTTCTCGCCGGTGGCGTTCCTGAAGTGATGCTACACTTACGGGCGCCAGGGTTGTTGAACGAAGACGTGCTCACCGCTTCCGGCGAACCCCTCGGACGAAACCTCGATTGGTGGGAGAAATCTGACCGGCGCCAGCAACTCCGCGATCTCTTGATGGCGAGGGATGGCGTCGATCCAGATGAAGTCATTATGAGCCCTGAAGCCGCGAAGGCGCGTGGACTCACCAGCACGGTCACATTTCCGCGCGGCAATCTCGCCCCGGAAGGCGCGGTGATTAAGAGCACGGCGATTGATCCGAGCGTCGTTGACGCCGATGGCGTCTATCGTATGACCGGCCCGGCGCGTGTATTTGTCCGTGAGCGTGACGCCATCCAGGCGATTAAAAGTCATGGCGACGATCGCATCCAGCAAGGAGAGGTCATGGTGCTCTGTTGCCGTGGCCCAATGGGCAGCGGCATGGAGGAGGTCTACCAGATCACCGCCGCCCTCAAACACCTTTCGTTTGGGAAGCATGTCGCTCTGATCACCGATGCACGATTCTCCGGGGTATCAACCGGCGCGTGCATTGGACATGTTGGACCGGAAGCGTTGGCAGGCGGCTCCATCGGCAAGGTGATCGACGGCGATCTCATCCAGATCGTCATTGATCGGAATCGGCTCGAAGGAAGCGTCGATCTGGTCGGTCACGGCGATACGGTCTTTGGTGTCGAGGAAGGCACGCGCATCTTAGCCGAGAGATCGCCTCGTCCCGACCTCGCTCCCGACGAGATGCTACCGGACGATACCCGCCTGTGGGCAGCGATGCAGAGCGTTAGCGGCGGAACGTGGGGCGGATGCGTCTATGACGCGGATGCAATTATCAAAGTGTTGGAAGCGGGGAAAACAGTCATTAACTGATGACCGCTGCTCTGCCGACGTATAGTTTGACTTTGGTAAATTAGAATGCCGGTCCCCAATTTCAACCCCTCGGTGTCCTGGCAGTCTTGAATCCTTATGAGACTACTCGAATATCAGAGCAAAAAGCTCCTCTCCGGTTTTGGTCTGATTTTTACCAAACCGACGGTGGTCGAATCTGTTCAAGAAGCACAGGCGGCGGTCGCGCGCATCGGACTGCCTGCGGTGCTGAAGGCGCAAGTACCTTTTGGCGGCCGGGGGAAAGCCGGGGCGGTGAAGTTCGCCGAAACTGTTGACGCAGCCGTGACGGCCGCAAAAGCATTACTTGGAGTGGACTTGCGTGGCACAAAGGTGAACGCGATCTCGATTGAACCGAAGCTCGACTTTGATCAGGCGCTTTACGTCGGTATTGCCTGGGATACGGTCGAAAAATCCCCGATTGCTTTATTGAGTCTGAGCGGTGGCGTTGACGTCGAATCTTCCCCTGCGGATGGCCTGGCTTGCCGCTCATTTGATCCGTGGGTCGGGCTTGTGCCTTACCAAGGGCGGCAGATGGGGGCCAAAATCGGCTTGAAGGGAAGAACGCTCGTCAGGGTGGGAGACGTGCTGGCAAAGCTGTCCGAAGCGTTTATCGCTTGTGACGGGGTCACGATGGAGATTAATCCGATGGTCGTCACCGCGAACGGTGAACTCGTCGGGCTTGACGCGCATGTGGAAATTGAGGATGACGCGCTCTATCGGCAAAGCGAAAAATTGGAATCGTTAGGGGAATTGGCGCCGACTGTGGCGGGCCGGCCGCCAACCCCTTTGGAGCTCGAAGCCCAGCGCATTGATGCCATAGATCACCGAGGCGTCGCGGGGCGGGTCGTGGAATTCGACGGGGCTCTCGCCTTGCTGATTGGCGGCGGCGGCGCGAGTCTGACCATTTTTGATGCCATCCAGCGGCACGGTGGGCAACCGGCAAACTACTGCGAGGTCGGCGGGAATCCGACCGAGGAGAAGGTGGCCGCCTTGACAGCACTCCTGCTCACCAAACCGGGAGTTAAGAAGATGGCGGTTATCATGAATGTGGTGAACAACACGCGTGCGGACGTGATCGCCCGCGGGGTCATCATGGGTGCCGAGAAGGCGGGAAAAATCCCCTCGGAAGCAATCAGTGTTTTTCGCGTCCCCGGCAACTGGGAGCGGGAAGCACGGGACATTATGGCAGCAGCCGGCATCGAGGCGCATGGGCGTGAAATATCGTTAGATGAGGCCGCCAGACTGGCTGTGGAAAGGAACCTCGCGCATGTTGCTTGATCCAGAAGCCGGCATCGTGGTTCAGGGCATCACGGGCAGAGAGGCGAGCCGGATGGTCGAAGACTCGTTGGCTTACGGCAGTAACATCGTCGCCGGCGTGACCCCCGGAAAAGGTGGACAATGTGTCCATGGCGTCCCGGTGTATGATACGGTTGCAGCAGCAGCGGATTTGCATCAGCCGACGGTCAGCGTGATTTCCGTGCCGGCGCCGGCCGTGCTGGATGCGGCGTTGGAAGGATTTGAAGCCGGTGTCAAGCTCTGTTTAATCATGACCGAACGGGTGCCGCGTTTGGACACGAGTAAGTTGCTGGTCGCTGCGCGGCGCGTTGGTTGTACTGTCATCGGTCCCAATTCGCTTGGGCTGATTCGTCCGGGGGTTGCGAAACTCGGCACCATCGGCGGTCGCGTGGATAATGTCCGGCACTCATTCACGCCGGGGCGTGTCGCCATTCTTTCCCGCAGCGGAGGGATGACCACCGAAATCGCCAGTTTTTTGACGCATCGCGGCATTGGGCAGAGTATCGCCATCGGTGTGGGCGGTGATGCGATTATCGGTTCAGATTTCACGGATCTGATTGAATTGCTCGAAGATGACCCCTCGACCGACGCCGTGGTTATCTATGGCGAGCCGGGGGGGACGGCAGAGGAACAACTCGCGGAACGACTCAAGAAAAAGCCAAGCCGACTCCACATGACCGCATTTCTGTCCGGCTGGTTTGTTGATGACCTCGAAGGCGTCCGGTTTGGCCATGCCGCGGTGATTGTCGAAGGCGGACGCGGTTCGATTCGCGGCAAAGTGGAGGCACTGCGCGAAGCCGGCGTATTTATCGCAGAAACTTTTGAGCAGTTATCAGAAGGTACAGCGTGTGGTTGAAAGTATCTCGACTTCCAATCGTATACAGGGGCGGCGCAAGTCGAATGCGGGGCGTTGAGTCACCATCCAATCACAGAATCATATCCCGAAAGGAGTCAAGCGATGACAACGGAAAAAAAAGGACTTTTTGAGCGTTCTCGACAAAACAAACCGGTGATCCGAGAACGATTTGCCAAACTCTTGAAAGAACTTGGAATCGAGGGGGAATCGATCCCCGCTCATCAACTCCGAGCGATGGCAGAAGCCGAAGGCATTGATCCTGCCGACAACGAATTTAGCCGGGCAATCATTGAAGCGCGAGAGGGGTAATGGACTTTTACTATTTCGACGCCAGTGCATTGGCCAAACGGTATACCCCCGAACAGGGCGCATCAGCGGTGGATCGGATCTTCGACACGGTCCAAACGACGCGCATGATGTGTCTGACAATCGGTGCAACGGAAGTGGTCCATGTCATTGTCCGGAAACGCAATGATGGGTGCGTCTCCCAAAACTTCTTCATACAATCGCTCCGCAATTTGCGAGATGAAGTCATTAACCATCCCGATTTTGTCACGATCACCGCCGACGACCAAACCGTCATTGACTCGATCGGATTGATCATTCGGCATTCGATAAACAGTACCGACGCCATCGTGTTGGCTTCTGCCTTACAAATCAACGACGAATTTCAACCGCGAGGCGGTCGGTTGATCCTGGTGTCATCGGATATACGCCTCAATCGTGCCGCGCAACAGGAAGGATTAGCCGTCTTTAACCCCGAAACCGATGATGAAACAACGCTGAATCTTGCCGATTCGGAGACCAACTAAGGAGAGAAACAGATGTCAGAAGCCCCGCAAATCGTGAATTCCCGTCCACCTCTCGCGGGGGTCCGAATCATCTCGGTTGAGCAGTTTGGCGCAGGCCCCTGGGGGACGATGATGCTGGCCGATCTCGGGGCGGAGATTATTAAGATCGAAAATCCGGAGACGCAGGGAGATGTAGCTCGCTATGTTCCACCTTATACAATCGAGCAAGACAGCGTCTATTTTCAGAGCTTCAACCGAAATAAAAAGAGCATCACCCTGAACTTACGACATCCACGCGCGAAAGAGGTGCTTCACCCGCTGGTCGAGATTTCAGACGGTGTTTTTAACAACCTGCGAGGCGATCTGTCGGCGAAGCTCGGCCTGGACTACCCCGCTCTCTGGCAAGTGAAACCGTCGATTGTGTGTTGCTCCCTCTCGGCGTTTGGACGCACCGGCGCCCGCGCAAGCGAGCCGGGGTACGATTACTTGATGCAGGGGTATGCCGGCT
>JAPUIP010000296.1 GCA_027296925.1 Candidatus Poribacteria bacterium
GATCTTCGCTCAACTCGGAGACAGGAATCGAAAAGTGTTGCCACATCCCTGGCAAATCCATAAATTTGACGTCAACGATTTTGACATCTTTTTCTTTGGCAAACGCAACCACCTCACTCGGTGTCATCTAATCCTCCTTAAGAATCAGAAGTGTTGTGAAAGGATAATTGAGCCATAAGGCTTGAGAAAACTGAATGAATCATTCATTGCAAACAATCGTATCTGATGGCGGACGCAATGCATTTCGACAGGCACACGAAAAGCCACCTTGAGCAGAGCAAGTGGCATGCCAATTTTCAGTCAATCCCCATCAGTATGATATCCGCTATTCGATACATTGATGCACAATTCTTGGGCATTCAACTGCTGAAGTTTTTAGCATTACAATTGGGTTGATAAGCTCTTCGCTACGACTCAAGGTCCTTGACAAACCGACTCGCTTCCGGCTCAACTTGTCCGGCGTATTTGTTCCCCGGTTTTCGACGGTACGGTACTTTCGCGGGAGAAGACAACTGTTCAAACGTAAACGCACAGATCCGCATACCCGGATAGAGCTTGACGGGCATGCGACCCAGATTGCCGAGTTCTAGCGTGGCCGTACCAATCCACCCCGGATCAAAAAGCCCGGCCGTGCTATGGACAATAATGCCGAGCCTGCCGAGACTGCTTCGTCCTTCAAGGCGCGCCATCACATCGTCCGCCAGTTCAAGGGTTTCGATCGTGGCCGCGAGGACAAATTCACCCGGCTGCATGGTAAACGCCTCACCGTCGGGGACTTCAACTTTGTGCATCAATTCGTCGAGGTCAATTCCTGCACGGAGATCGATATACGGATATTTGCTATGCTCAAATACACGAAAGATATTTCCGAGCCTGAAATCGATAGAACAAGAACCAAGCTGCTTTGCGAGATCAGGAGGCGGACCGATTTTGATTTTTCCCATCTCCATATATCGAACAATATCCTGATCGGATAGAACCATCAGCTTCCCTCTTCCCCCCGCGAATTCTGTTGAATCTGTCCCTTCAAATATTCAGCCGCTTCCTGGGGTGTATCGACGAAATGAAAAAGATCCAAATCCTCCGCGCTAATCGTGCCCCATTTCACCATCGATTCGAAATTGATCACCTCATCCCAATATTCGGTTCCGTAGACCACAATCGGCATTTTCTTGCGAATCTTGCCGGTCTGAACGAGTGTCAGCACTTCCATCAGTTCATCGAACGTTCCAAACCCACCGGGGAAGATCACCAGCGCAACAGCCAAATCCACGAACCACAGTTTCCGCATAAAAAAATAGTGAAATTCAAACTGCAGGTCGGGCGAAATATAAGGGTTCGGAAACTGTTCGTAAGGAAGACTGATGTTCAGCCCAATCGATTTACCCCCAGCACACACGGCACCGCGATTGGCAGCTTCCATGATTCCCGGACCGCCTCCTGAGCAAACGATTAATTGCTCTTCCGGCGGAAGCGTCAACGACCATTCGGTGAGAAGTCGAGCCGTTTCAACTGCCTCCTCATAATAGTTCGACATGAGGAGTTGATGCTCTGCCTCTTTCAGTTGGGGTAAAAGCTCCGACTCCAGGTCTGGGTGAGCGAGGATTTCCTGGTTGATCGCTTCGACCTTCTGAATCGACTCCTCTTTGGATCGGATTCGCGCGGAACCAAAGAAAACAATCGTCCGGTGAATATTTTGAGCGTCGAACCGGCTCTGCGGGTCGAGGAACTCGCTCAGAATTCGGATGATACGTGCGTCAGGGCCGTTCAAAAAGTCGGGATTCTGAAAAGCCTTCAGCGTACGTCCGGGGGTATCAGACATCGTTTCTCAATCTACAAGGATGGTGTACAGGATAACAGTGAAAACGCAACTGTGAAGAATCGTGAAGAACACAGGGTGCAACAGCAGAATACCACTCATTATATACTATTCTGATGAAAAATGTAAAGTGTTATTTCTTGTTAGCGTAGGGGCTATAGGAACACTTTTTCTCCTTAAGCGTTGATTCTGCAACCGGTTTCATTTCTGAGATTTCCAGTCATTCCCCCAGAAGCCCCAGTCGAGCAGTTGTCCATCGGCATAGACGATGTAATCCGGCAGGAGTTGCATGTCGAGATGGCTGCCCCAGCAGATGGCATCGGGCGCGACTCCTCCATGAACCGCAACATAGCGGCCCGGGTTTTCGGGATGTGGAAACACGGCGAAAACCGCCGCCCCGTCTGCCGCGTACGATTTGTCTGAAAGGTGAATCGTACGTTCTTCAAAGGCAAGCGGCAACTGACCCTCAAACCGTGCTAAGATTGCGTTGGAATCGTAGGTACCGTACAGGAGCAGGTTATTCGATCGCAAGAGTTCTTCGGTCAACTCGGCATCGGGGATAACAGGGAGTTGGACGGCGTTATCTCCCATGATGCCGCCGCGATGCACGCCACCGTTTCGACTCCGATAGTACCCAACCGCATTTTCGGCAATCCAGCCGTTAAAGAACGTCTCTGCTTCCGTTCCAGTTGTTCCGGGCACCAGCAGAAGTCCATCGTGGAATAGATCGCTGATCGATCCCGAGGCGCCGTGCCGTTTCTCGCCGGCGAGCTCGAAGTCACCATGCCTCCAAGCGCCCTCATGATTTTGCTGAAATCGCCGGGGGCGGCTCAAGTCCATGGTACCGCACGCTTGGTCATCAATCACAACGCTGACCGCTTCATCCCGCTCGATCGGTCCAATCGAAAACGTGCGGATACTCTCTGTGCGAACAGCGAGGCG
>JAPUIP010000297.1 GCA_027296925.1 Candidatus Poribacteria bacterium
GAGGGCAGGCTTTCCTTCGGTCGCTCAGGATAGCCTCCGTGAAGAATCTTTGTTTGACGGGAAGAGATCCTTCCCTTCGCAGAGCCTCAGAGCTTGTCCTTGAACGAAGTGAAGGAACAGGCTCCAAGCCTCAGGATGACATAATAATGGTTTGATTGTTTCTCTGACCCTAACTAATTTTCAAAAACAAACTTTACATTTCAGATCGGCAGAAGCCTGAATCTATCTGGCTTTTTCAATCCGACCCTATTACCCTCAGGCGGGCATACCTCGAAGTGACCGAAGGGAAACTTGTCCTGAGCTTCGAAGGATGCCCGTGGTGCTCGGCACAAGTTTTCACAGTCTAGGGCAGGAATCCGCAATCCGAAGTCTGAAATTTAGTTAGGTATCTTGCTCTGATATAACTTAACATAGTTTTCCGAAGAAATCAACAGTTGGGCTCATTTTACCCCCAACCAGGGACGATATATGCTTCGCCGCAACCCAGAAGCAATTCGTTGAAATCGAGTCGAAATTTTTCACGTTTTCTATATCTGAAGTGGAATTTTCACTCACGCGCCACAATGGAGTGTGGCGCCGTAAAAGATTCTTCCCTTGGTATAAGGTGAGATTTCGACGGCACCGCACAATCGCATTTCAATTCATTCAAAGGGAGGAGAAATACAGTGGGACGCCTTAGATCCTACAGCCGATACCACCTACGGAAAACTATTCAAGATCGCAAGGCTTTAACGGCAATCTTCATGGTATTGCTTGGCGTGCTGCTCAACGCGGAATCTCAGGATGCCGATGTGGCACAACTGATTGCCATGCGAGTGCATTTTCATGCCGAAGCGATGAAAACACGTGTTGCGTTGGAGTTCAGCAAAAAAGTTGATTATCAGCAAATACCGGGGGAGATGGCGATCCAATTCGAGCTACTTCAGACAACGCAATCGCGTTTGACGCTTCCAAGCATTGGGAAATCAGACCCGATTCTCAAGGATTTTGAACTCCACCCATCAAACAACAATGCGATGTCCCTGCATCTTTTTTTGCATCAGCGGGTTAAGTCCGATCAATTTTGGCTGTTGCATTCGCCCCATCCTATCCTTGTCATTGACCTGTATCCGGTGAAGGGCCCAGCAGAAATGATCCAACCATCTCTTCCGGAGGAGCGGCAGACGTCTGCCACAGTAGGTTCGGCCCTTCCTCGGCAGGTGGAACCGTCTGAAAATGAGATCGACCGTGTCTCCACGTCTGCTGTCGAGTTAACGGCTCCCTTTTCCCAGAACACCTCGTCTTATGCGCAAGAGAGCCAAAGGTCGCCCGGTGACCGTGGCATGAGGTCGGCACCGGCGGGTGAACAAGCACCAGCAGATACCAATTCCCACGGCCACGCCAATGCATCGACCGTGATGAGTGTCCCCCAAAATGAGCCGAGGGGAGCAATGACGGAGGAAATCAACGCACCGGATCTTTGGAGATCTCTCCAGAACGCATTGAACGTGCTTCTACTGGGGGGCGTGGTTTGGCTGGGATTGCTCGCCCGAAAATATCGTCGCCGGCTGGAGGCACTGGGTGCACGCCCAGAAGTCGCCGTTTCTCTCCGAGTGTTGGCCAAGGGGATGGATGAGGTCGTATCAAAGGTCAAATTCGCCGGTAGTGTGTTGGGCTTTGGCAGAAAGCAGGGGACTGAAGCAACCGACCATCCAGATCCGGCTGAAATGCAGACAGAAGCGAACACGCCTCCTGTGGCCGGCCGCCTTTCCCAACAAGATGCGGTGCCAGTTGCCAGAGCCGGGCAGTCTACCCCCCTGGTGTTGACCACCCCAACGGCCGTTGATGATGAGAGAAGGCCGGTTGAAGGGCAGAATGCAGGAGACCTCAAAGAGAAAGCAGGAGCGGAGGGAAATGTCCTTCGAGAGCGCGCTGATTTGGCAAATCCACAACAGACGCTTTCAAATCCCAATGAAGCTTCGAGTGGAGAAGATGCGACATGCCCTCAGCGATGCAAAAAACGGCTCATTAAGAATCTTTGCCATCTACCGATTTATCTGCTGGATTTGCCCGGCGGGAGAACGCTGAAAATTCGAGCCGGAGAGACGATCACTGTGGCGGAGGCCTATCTCCAGTGCCCTGAGATCATCTATCATCAAGACCGAGGGAACATCGCTGTTTTAGAGTGCCCGGAAAGCCCAGAAAGAGACAAGCTTGAGTAGTGGATCTCAGCGGAATTTTTGACTGCGTCAACTTTGCATTGTAAAATAAATCCTGGCACTTGTCATTCTGAGCTGAAGGCGAAGAAGCGGGCGCGATGAATAGCCGTCACTGGCGGTCATCAAGGGACGAATCCACTGCGAAAATGTCCATCTCGACCGGACATGCCTCTTGTATCGCCAGAAGCACACGACGAATCTTTTCGACCACCGCTACGGTGTCTGCTGTTCCTGGGGACGACAGGTCTTCGCCCATCGCTCGCAGGGCCTGGGCATGCATGATCGTCGCCTGGTTGGTGACCAGCTGGCCAAGAAGAATCCGTTCGATGTCATGTTTCGGAAACCACACGCGGTGATTGTCATCGTAGGAACAGGTTAGCAGATCCCCTTCAAATTCGACCACGAAGCCCCGCGTCTCAACCTGAGTCAGGTCGGCGTACACCGGCTTCGTCGTAGACGGATCTTCCCATATTGAATCGTCATGGGCATTCTTCATTGTTCACCTCTTTAAAAGCGGCTAACCTTCGGAAGGTTTTTGAATCCAGAACGGACATCGGCAACTTATAAACCTTCCGAAGGTTCATAAGTTGCTTTCAGATTTGGAATTGGTATAGGCGAACATTCAGACGCGGACAACCCTAATCTGCATCGAGTGCTAGCACTTTGCGGGCCAAGGGTGACAGCCGAGCCTGAACGTCGGGCGATAGGTATTTCCTTTGTTCCAGTTGTTGTGATAGACCTTTCCGCGTGAAATAGACGTGCATGACGCGCCGCCGGCCTCCCGACGGATTGGCCGACGCCCCGTGAAGAATATGGGCATTCGTGACGATGACGCTGCCGGCGGGAATTTCAGCATAGAGCACACCGGCTTCATCGGCGGGCGGAGGGTCAGGATGTCTATGGCTTCCCGGCATCAGCCGGGTTGCGCCATTGGCTTGGTTCATATCGTCGATAGCCCACAGGGAATTGACGACAATGGTCCCGGCCGCCGGTCCCGGCGGGAGATCGCGATGGAGGATTTGATTGCCTTGCCCTTTTAAGGGCTCTAAGGAATTAAGGCTGGAGAGGATACAATCGTCCCCAAGCAAGGAGCAAACGAGGTCATAGATCGGATACCGCAGAAAGATTGATTCAAAAAAGGGCCCTTTGTTGACCAGATTGGAAGCGAAGTGGTAGCCTTCGACACGCCTCAGCCCATCCCGTTCGGGGTCGTAGGTGGCGTAGATCTCATCCAGCGCCTCCCGAAGGAATTTCAGTTCATCTTCGGTGAGGACGTCAGGAACAACGGTAAATCCATGCTCTTCAAGATTCCTGTAGTGGTCTTGCAGGTTTCTGCGAGTGGAATCCAATTTCTTCGCTGGGGCTTGAGTCATGCGAAACTCCTTCTTTATTCTTGGGACTCGATCCAACCACACGGGACTCAGCCACGCGCGGTGACCATCCGCCTGACGCAGTCGCAGGTAGTAATAAGCGCCCTGACCGTCGGGCGAGGGCAGGACGACGTCGTTGAATTCCACATCCCGGCGGCGAGGCCGTCCGGACATTCGAGGCGTAGCCGCAACGGTTGGGGCTCACGATCCGTGGTTACAAATTCTCTTGTCCCTTCGTACGACACGCGAAGCTGCTCACTATCGCTCGAAATTTCCATAAAAAACTCTCGCTTTCAGTGGCGGGAAGCGGCGACTACCACTTTTATGTTCTGACAACAAGATCTGGATTAATCTCCACACCTAAACCGGGCTTTGTAGGCACCGCGATATATCCGTCTGCGTCAACCGTTGGTGGGTCTTGAAAGATTGAAAAGGCGTGTCGATAGTCACCAATCGGTGGGTCATGGAGCAACTCCAGATATGGTGCATGCGCCCACGAGGCGACCAGATGGAGATGGGCGATGGTTCCCAAGTTACGGCCACCGTGGTGCGGCACAACTTTTTTGCCGAACGCCTCGGCTAACACACCGATTTTTCGCAACGCCGAGATGCCTTCGGTGACCATACTCTCCGGCTGTAGAATGTCGTATACTTCTTCTTGCAGCATCTGGAGGAATTCATGGAGGCCGTGATTATTTTCACCGCCGGCAATCGGCATGTCAACCTGTCGATTCAGGTCGGCCAGTTGTTTGAAGGCGTAGCGCGGCAAGGGTTCTTCCAGCCAGTAACACCCCAGTTGCTGCAATTCTCTGGCGGTTTCGACGGCACGGCGATAATCCCAAAGCACGCCGGGTTGCCAATTGCCACTGGACTGCGCTTGATTGGCATCGACCATAATCTCCATCTTGTCACCGACAGCCAGTCGCACCTTTTCAACCGTCTCCAGATCCGCCTTCATCGTCGGGTGATGGATGCGGAGCTTGATGGCTTTCCACCCTTCGTTCACCAATTCCGCCGCGAGCTGGGCGCGCTCCTCCGGCGTCGAAAGTCGAACCATGCTGGCGTAGGCAGGCACCCTCTCCTTGGTGCCGCCCCACAGCTTATACAGCGGCTGTCCGCAGGCTTTCCCAATGAGGTCCCACAGCGCAATGTCAATCCCCGCGCTGCCACGGTAAGGGAGCCCTCGCGCGTAATAGCGCAGAACCGCCACATGCTCTTCCATGTCAAATGGATCCGCGCCAATCAATTGGGATTTGATAGCGGGTAGCAGGCGTTCCTCTACCGCGGGACCGATCCCAGTCAAGCCTTGGTCGGTATGAATTGCAATGTAGGCGCCGCCACCCTCTGTGAAATCCATCTGTCCTCCGGGGCTCCAGGCGGGCTCCAACGTGCCCACCTCTCTGATTGTCTTAAGCGAGATGACTTGAATATCCGTAATTCTTAATCTGGATGTGCTCATCACAAAATCTCCTGAAAACAGATGCTGTCTGCGGTCTCCGAGTCCGTTAATCTCCGAGGCGATGGCGGGGGCTGTAGCCAAAGGTCTGATGCACCCCCAATATCCTCATGTTTATGCCTCCGTTCAATCTGGGGCGGTTTGTTACTTTGGACTGAGAAATGAAGTATGAAGTTTAGGGCATATGCGAGCACCCATCCACCTGACACCTGTAAAAGCGCAGCCTCAACAACTTATAAGAATTTGCAGAAGCGGCGGGATTTCTCAATTCGATGGCAACTCGGCTGCATGATCGATGATCTCTCGTACCGACTGGAGGACCGCCTTCCAATCCAAAGGTTTGGCGAAAGTCCGGCGTGCACCGAGCATCTCCGCCACATGCAGATAATCGTCCGGTCCAATATGACCATCTCCGGAAATGGCAATAATCTTCACATCGGGGAAGTCACGCCGAAGCACCGCAATCGACTCAATGCCCTCTTTCTCCGGCATGATGAGGTCCATAATCACCAAATCCGATGGCGCTTCTCGATAGAGACGCATCCCCTCTTCGCCGTCTGGCGCCTCGATTACCTCATATCCGGCCCGTTCCAACATCTGCCGGAGCATCCCTCGGACTTGATCATCGTCGTCTATGACAAGAATACGTGCCATTGCTTATGTTTCCCTTTCTTGATGAAACGGTTCAGTGCCTTTCGCGCGTAGCCGAATCTCTCTCAATCTGTGTGTTGACTGGGGCGATCTCACCAACCGCAGCGGCAATTACCAGTCTCTCCGGCGCCGACTCCTGCGGGCATACGCATTCAGTTACTAATTCTGATCCAGCGCCCATCGGATCGCGTTGCCCAGTTCGCGAATAATCAGCGGTTTCATGATGTATTGCCGAATTCCCATGCGTTTTGCTTCTGCCTCAGTGATCATCTCGCTAAACCCCGTCATGAGGATAATCGGTATATTGGGTCGAATCCGCATCAATTCTTGGGCCAACTGAACCCCTGTTAGATTGGGCATGGTTAGATCCGTAATGACTAAGTCAAATTGCTCGGGTTCTGCACAGAATTTCTCCAGAGCCTCCACACTGCTGCTCCTGGTGGTTACTTTATAACCAAGCGCCTGTAATACCATTTACAGTTGAGATTGAGCCCATTGTCATGTTGAGCGCAGTGACCGAAGGGAAAACTTGTCCTGAGCCTCGAAGGATGAAATGCCCGCTAGGGTACTTGTGCCGCCTGTCGCGCCTGTGCCGAGCTTCGAGGTAAGCTTCGAGGGGAGCTTCGAGGTATCCCGTGGGGCGAAGCATCTCATCTGTCGAGATGCTTCGGCAAAGCCTCAGAATGACAGAAAAGGCTCATTTCCAAATCAAAACGGTATAACATCTCTTTTCCCATCCCAGCAATCATCGCTTCATCATCAACGAATAGAATCCGTTCTGTTCCTTTGGGAATCTGCTCAACCTCCGGAGTCTCCTCTTTGACATTGTCATCTGCCAAGGGAAGAAAGACAGTAAAGATGCTTCCTTCCCCACGTTCACTATGGACTGCAATATCTCCTCCGTGACTTTTCACAATACCGTGAACGGCGGACAGTCCCATGCCGGTTCCTTCGCCGGGCGCCTTGGTTGTGAAAAACGGAATTTCGGCGGCTCTTGCAATCGCTTCCTCCCCGGAGGAAACCACAGCCGGCGCTTTGGCCCCTTGCGGAGGTAATCCGGAATTTACTGAAGACGCCGAGAATCTTGTCCTTTAGAACGCGAATTGGTATAAGCCCTTGACTGCGGAGAATCGTGTCGTCGCCTAGCCGTTCGCACACGGTATCAAAATTTGTGAGCGTTGAATTTTGGCAGGAACTTTCACCATCGGTTAAATATAGCATGGTACCGATAGTGAACCGATCGGGCCCCGACCCGATTTTGTTATCGGGCCCCGACCCGATTTTTAGGAGACCAGCGGTGCAAATCTATAGCTATGGAACGTCATAGAGACGCATCCCGCTTCAAAAGTCATAGCGATATTTGATGCGACATGATCAGTCAGCTTTAGGTGAAACTTATACCAATTCTGCATGAAAACCACGCAACTTTGTATCGGGAAATTTCCTATGCTACTGTGGGGAAAGGTGAGTGTCTCGCGGGGACGGCAGAAGCTGAAGCGGGGTTGGCATCCTGGGACAGATGTCAATATATCTCTCGTACAGTGCGGCGTCAGTTTCTCCGAGTTCGGGAGTTATTTCTGCCACGCAGCACTAGGCAGGGGCATTTAATTCTCAGTTGGGAGGGTGAGGCTTCTACGAACCCAATCCGTCGGAGCCTCGCTCTCCCATCCCTCAATTCAAAGTTGCCGGACCGGTAGTGTCAATCCTCAACAACCTTCCGGGGACTATGCGGAAATCACGCGGCCCTCGCCTCGCGGATCGGTGCCGCCGGCTTGCACGGTCGCATCCACCGCCAGCACAATCCCATGCCCCGGTCCACCAATGTCTGAACGGAGTTCAATCTCATGGCCGAGTTGGCGTAGCTCTGCCAAGACCGCTTCGCCCGCCCGTTCTTCGACCGCAACCGGTTCCGCCCCCTCGCTATGGAGACGCGGCGCCGCCAGCGCGTCTTGAATGGACATCTGCAGGTCGATGAGATTTACACTGATGCTGAGCTGATTGTTCGGAATGGTACGCCCGCCAGGAATTCCGTAAGTCGCAAAGGGGCGATCGGCTTGCAGGGCGATGATTGGTGACATATTGTGTAGCGGCCGCTTGCCGGGAGCAATCGAGTTCGCCAAACCCGGCCGGGGATCGAAGCGCGCGACGCCGTGCCCGAGCAGGAGTCCGGTGCCTGGCACGGTGACCATCGATCCAAATCCGCCACCATGCGTTTGGGTGAGCGCTACCAAATTCCCATGAATATCGGCGGTGGAAATGTGGCTGGTACAACTGATCGGCTCAAAGGCAACAATCTCGCCAGGTTGAGGGGCTTCCAAGCCCTGCTTCAGGCGATTCCGGAGTTGGGTCATCAACGCATCCGCAACCTCCTCGGCGGGATTAATATCTACAGAGTCCGGATCGCCAAATCGCCCCAGTCGCTCTGGCCAGCAGATTTTCATGGTTTCGGCCAGCAGATGGAGTCGTTTGGCAGGCGGTAAATTCCCAACATCATAAGCCTCGACAAGCCGGAGCATCTGAAGGGTCGTCAAGCCGCCGGCGCCCAATGGCGGGGTGTAAAGTTGACAGTCGCGGTAACGAATTTCGTAAGGCTTGACCAGCCGAGGGCGATAATTCTGAAGGTCTCCAGCCGTCAGACAGCCGCCGTTTTCTTGAATGAAATTGACAATTTTGTGACCAATGTCGCCACAGTAAAAGGCGGACGCGCCACCGTCAGCGATAGTTTCCAGCGTTCGAGCCAGATCCGGATTGGTCAATCGTTCCCCTGCTTTGGGTGGATGCCCGTTTTTCAGGAACACACGGGCGGTCTCCGGAAATTCCGTTTGCCAGCGTTCGGCCTGGGCGACGATTCCATTTCGATTGGCGCGATTCGGGACAAATCCATAACGCGCGGATCGAATCGCCGGCAAAAGGACTTCGCTTAAAGGCATGGTGCCGAATTCCTGAAGCGCCATACACAATCCCCCCACCACGCCGGGGACACCGACCGACAGCGGCCCATGGACATTGACGCGGCCCGGCACCCGATAGCCGGCGGGGGTATCGGTGAGTTCAATGGTGAACATGGAATCTGAGGCGGCAGCGGGAGCGACGGTGTTATAGTCGATGGCAACGACTTCGCGCCGATCCGCGAGGTAGACGACCATGCATCCGCCGTAACCGGCCACACCGTTGTGACTGGGCTCGACGACGCCTTCAGTGAAAGCGGCTGCAACTGCTGCATCAATGGCATTGCCGCCTTGCCGGAGCATGCTCATTCCGGCGTAAGCGGTCCGTGGATGGGGACCGACGACCGTTCCGTATTTTCGAGGACGTGGATTCACCGTGGTTTTCCTTTCGTTTGAAGCGCGGGAGAACAGATCTGAGAGGCGTGTTGTATCCGATCGAGGTGACCGTAATCCCTCCTTTGACTTGCAATGTTGGCTAAATCTGTTTCACCATACGGGTTTCCGCCATGTCCCGTCGGTTGCCGCTTCCATGAGCAGGCGCTCTTTCTGGCTCTGGCGGACTTGTCCCTCAATCGCGACGGGGTTCCAGTGAGACAGCAACCGGGCCTGAAGGTCTTCACAGATTGCTTGATGTGACGCATCCTCAGCCAGATTATGAAACTCGTTCGAATCGTTCTGAAGATCGTAGAGTTCCGGAGGGTCGCCGAGGCTGTAGTTGAATTTATATCTGCCGCGCCGAAGCATCGCCATGGGTCGAGCGACGCCGTGAGCGAGGTATTCGGAGAAGGCTTCATCTTTCCAGTCCTCTGCATCGCCCTGCATCAACGGCACAAGGCTGTCGCCATCTAGTGGTGTGATTTGGGGCGCTCCAGCAATGTCGAGGAGGGTCGCTGTGACATCCACAAGAGAGACCACTTCATCAATGCGACGTCCGGCTGGCAAGTGTCCCGGCCAGGCAATTTGAAGGGGGATGCGGGCAGACGCTTCGTAGAAGTTGGACTTCCGCCACATCCCGTGTTCGCCGTTCATCTCACCGTGGTCACTGGTATAGACCACGACCGTGTTATTCAGTTGATCGGTTTCTTCTAGCGCATCAAGAAGGCGCCCAATCTTCTCATCGAGATAGGTGATCAGCCCATAATATCCCGCACGTCCACGACGCACAAGCGTTTCGGGAAAATCGATGCAGCCGAACATACTTCGCATGCGCTTGTAGACCGGATGCTGATTCTCCAGATGACCGGAGGGAATCTCCGGAAGATCGATTGCATCCAGCGGATACAGGTCCCAAAATCGTTGAGGCACAACGAGCGGAAAATGGGGCGCAATGAAAGAGACGTTGAGCGCCCAAGGCTGTTCCTTTCGCGCGGGATGGCGGAGGTACACCAGCGCCTGTTCTTCCGCCAGATCATCCACTTCAATCTCTGCTGTGGTGCCGGGACCCGCCCCCTCAAGTCCGCCCCAGGGACGTGTTGCCGGCGGCGTGCCGTTTGACCAGTCGAAGAGCCCATGACGATTTTCAGCGTGGAGATCTCGGGCGAGCTGTGCCCGAAATCCGTGAAGCTGATCTAGACCGCCGAAGTGCTGTTTGCCGGAGAGGACGACATCGTATCCAGCGGCGCGCAAGAGGTGTGCCCAGGTGACGGCATCCGAGCGTAGGGGAGTGGCGTTGTCCCACGTGCCGACGTGGTGGATGTAACGACCTGTTATGAAAGACATACGCGAGGGCATGCAGAGGGGAGAGTTGCAGTAGGCGTTGTTGAAAGTCACCCCGTTGGCTGCCAGCCGAGCCATGTTGGGGGTCTGGACGAGTGGGTGTCCGTATGTACCGCTGAACATCGGACCATGCTCGTCGGACATAATGAACAGCACGTTGGGACGATCTGTTGAAGGCATGTGGCATCTCCTGTGGTTGATCTACGGTTTCTAGTATTGACCTTTGATGCGGCGGCGATGGGTGCCACATCGACTAACGCCACACTTCGGACCAACGTTGCGTCTGGTAGCCGCTAAGGCGAAACCCGGTGCCGGTTGATGAAATCCCAGTTCAACGCCAAGCCCAGCCCGGGTAGCTCGGTCATGGCGATATGACCGTCAACCACCTCGAAGGGCGGGTCGTACATCTTCGACCAAATTTCGTTGGGTTCGCAGCTCGGGTAGGTGGAAACAATCAGACCATTGGGAACCGCAGCGACCAAGTGGCAGTTGATGTCCGGGAACTGCGCGCCGTGCGGTGCCACAGGCAGATGGTACGCCTTACACAGTGCAGCAATCCGCATCAGCCCGGTGTAGCCACCCCCAATCAGGATATCCGTCTGCACCAATTGGAGTTTCCCCTCGGTAATCAGCCTTCTGACACCGTAGAGCGTTCCCTCGCCCTCTCCGCCGGCCACCATGGCGCCGGTTGCCTCTTGCACCATACGCAGGTAGAAGAGCTCATCGTCCTGGCGCACCGGCTCCTCGATCCAGTAGAGATTGTATGGTTCAAGTTGGCGAGCAAGCTCGACCGCGACTTCTCCACGCCAGGCGCGATGCAGATCGATCATCAGCTTCTTATCTGGTCCGATGAGCTCCCGTGCGCACCGCACCCGCTCCACGATTTCCTCCGGCCCTTTGGCCTTGTACATGTGTATCTTGATCGCATCATAACCGAGCTCTGCGTGCTTCTTGACCCGAGCGGCGATGCCTTCTGGGGATTGGTCCGTCTCTTCCGCGTAGCCGGAGCCATCGGCATAGGCGAGGACACGGTCCCGGTAGCCACCGAGCAGCCGCCACACCGGCTGCGAACAAGATTTTCCGCAGATGTCCCAGAGGGCAACGTCAATCGCTCCGATGGAGGACATCGAGGCGCGCCCCGACCGACCATCACGCCACGCCGTTTCGTACATCTGCTCCCAGAGCAGGGCAGTCCGGCGTGGGTCTTGTCCGATGAGCACGGGCGCCAATTCTTGGGAGATTACGTCGATATTTCCCCCTCGACCGACGCCGGTGATTCCTTCATCGGTGTGGACAAGGACGACGACCCAGTCTTTGGCGGTACGTTCATCCGGTGCGGTTGGAAGTCTCACAACCAGGGGCTCGATATGGGTGATACGCACGGGCAGTTCCTCCTTGCTGTATAGAATATGGAGTCAATAGCGATGGTGTAATTGGTGCAAGTGAATCGGGAAGTTTGTGGCTGGATAATTACAGTGATGGATTTTGATAAATTAATCGGGGAACGCTAAAGCGGTTTTCGGGTGAAAAGAATTAGGAGGTGACAATTTTGCCAAAACCTATTGAACTTCAGCTGAGTGACGCGGAAGGCGAACAACTCGAACGAATTCGTGACTATCATCCGAAACCGTACTTTCGAGAACGAGCCGCGGCGTTGTTGAAAATTGCCGCCGGCCAATCTGGACGTGATGTCGCGCAGAACGGGCTGCACAAACGGCGCAAAGAAGACACCCTTTCCGCCTGGGTTTCTCGTTATCGGACCGATGGCATCAAGGGAATCGAAATCAAAGCTGGACGCGGGCGGGGGCCCCCTTTTTTCCCTCAGCACAAAACGGCTGATTCGGCTCACCCGGAAATACAGCACACTCTGGGTCGAGATCCCCATCAATTGGGAGGTTCTCAAAGTCGTTGGACCCTTTCAGCCATTCGGGAAGTTTGTGACTGGTTGAAAAATCATACACCCTCCGGGGTTTGGCGAACACTTAGACAATTAAAGATTCATTTGAAAAGGGGACGCGATTAGGTCCACAGCCCGGACCCTTATTATGTCAATAGATTACAAACGATTCAGTTTCACATCAACTGGGTGCGCACGGAACCAATCCATCGAGTCCTCGCTCAGTTTACCAAGGGCTCACTAGAATTGTTGGCTCATGTTAAGAAAACGTGCAAGGTCGGTTGTTATCGGCTTTGCCGCCCCCTCTTGTTTTCTCCTCCCAAAGTTGGGGGGAGACCAAGAGGTGGCAGCACGACTACATCAGAATGCCATGGATGCACTTAGTTTTGACATGAGCCGAATTGTTAAGTTATACTGGGCTTTTGGGAGTTGATAATCTGTATGGCTCGGTTCTGTTTGGTACAGACTCTTCTCCTCCGTTCCCTGATTAATTTATCAAAATCCATTAGACGACTTCAGCTATGAGCGTGGAACTTGAGTTTCACGCTAAATCTCGTTGTAGTATTAATTGGGGTGTTTTTTGCAAGTTGCTTTCAATCACGGCCCTCTGCTTACAAGTCCTACTGAAGGGGTGACTAGAATGAAATATGACACAATCATCGTCGGAGCCGGCGCGGCCGGCGCCATACTCGCGACGCGCCTCACCGAGGATGCGGGTCGATCTGTCCTGCTGTTGGAGGCGGGTCCCGACTTCCCGGAGTTGGAGCAGCTTCCACAAGAAATCAAGTTTGCCTACGGCCAGGACCGTAACATCTGGGCCCGCGCCTTCGGTCACACTACGAAATTCGGTTGGGGCTATACGGCTCGGGCCACCGACAGTGTCCCCGCCATGTTTGTTCCCCGGGGGAAGATCGTCGGCGGCTCAAGTGCGGTGAACGCGCAGATCTTTCTCCGCGGTGTCCCCGAAGACTACGATGCCTGGGCGGCTCTGGGCAACAACAAGTGGAGTTTCCAGGAACTGCTCCCCTATTTTCGGAAAAACGAGGCCGACCCCGACTTTCACGATGCTTTCCACGGCGCCGACGGGCCGATCCGCACCCGGCGTTTCAAATACGAGGAGTTGAATCCCGAGCACAGAGTCTTCTACGACGTCTGTCGAGCCGCCGGCTATCCGGACTGTCCCGACCACAACAACCCCGACTCCACGGGGGTTGGGCCGTTGACCCTCAATAACCCGGACGGCATCCGCTGGAGCACGGCGATCGGCTACCTGAGCCAGGCGCGTCATCGCCTGAACCTCACCATCAAAGCGGACTGCCTGGTGCACCGCATGCGCTTCGAAGGCACCGATAAGATCGGGGTTCAAAGCAACCGGCGGGCCGTCGGCGTGCAGGTAGAAAGTGGTGGCGAAATGTTCGATGTTGATGGCGAGGAGATTCTCCTGTGCGCCGGAGCCATCGGTTCCCCCCATATCCTCATGCTTTCGGGTGTCGGG
This sequence comes from Candidatus Poribacteria bacterium, assembly GCA_027296925.1. Classification (GTDB taxonomy): domain Bacteria; phylum Poribacteria; class WGA-4E; order WGA-4E; family PCPOR2b; genus JAPUIP01. The sequence continues at coordinate 13,732 of JAPUIP010000297.1, forward strand.
CCGGCCGATCACCTCCAAGCGGTCGGCATCCCCGTGGTGCATGACCTGCCGGGCGTTGGGCAAAATCTGAGAGACCATCCGCAAGTGCCCGTGACCTTAAGGGTAAAGGACGAGTTCCTGCCCGACGGCACGGAGCCCCGCCTACAGATCGGGCTCCGCTACACGGCTCAAGGTTCCGACCTGCGCAATGACATGTTCATCCTCCCGGGCTCTTTCGCTACCGAAAAGGGATATTTTGTCGCATCCGACTCGGTGCCGCTGGGATTTTACATCGTGGCGTGTATATACCTGGCAGCCGGTGCCGGCGAGCTCAAGCTCGCCTCTGCCGACCCGCATCAACAACCCGCGCTGGACTACAACTACCTGGCGGAGTCCTTTGACCGCGAGCGACTGCGCGAGGCTGTGCGCATCATCATTGATTTAATCGACCACGATGCGTTCAAAGCGCTCATCGCTGAACGTATCGGCCCGACGGACGCCGACTTGGCGACGGACGCAGCCCTCGACGTGTGGATGAAGCGCGCGGTCTCTACCAGTCACCATGTTTCATCGACCTGCAAGATGGGGCCCGGCTCGGACGCGATGGCGGTTGTCGATCAGTACGGTAAGGTCCACGGCGTCGAAGGGCTGCGGGTGGCTGACGCTTCGATTATGCCGGATTGTATCCGCGCCAACACCAACGTGACTTCCATGGTCATCGGAGAACGGATCTCGGATTTCATGCGGTAAACGCACTTTTCAAACGTCAGCTGCGGGCAGCCTTGACGCCGAGTCCGCAATCGAAAGCAATACTGCACCTCATACCATTTGCAGTTTTGTTTGAGCATATTCGCAGATTTCTGGTAGGGGCGCTGAAAGGGTGCGGCAAGCAGCACCCCTACGCTGCGCCCACCTGTCGGGCAGGGCAAGCACTGCCCCTACAAAATCATATCATTTCAAACTAAATATGGTATCAGTCACCATTGGCAAAGTAGTCCCAGAACTTGGACGCCTGCGCAAGGCTAATCGTGATGTCCTCTTCCAGCATGTAGCCTGCTTGCACCAGCTTTTCCGCAGCGGCTCGCACCTGAGCCTGGTAATTTTCCTTGGAGGCGTACCTTTCCGCGATCGACCGCCGCGGGTCACCAGACGCTCTTCGCTCTGATGCGGTGGCGGCAAAGGGGAGGGTTCCGCCTGCGAACATCAGGAGTTGGCTTTCACCGCCGATGTCCGAGTGTCGCAGCGTCCACCCGGTATGCGCGGCAAGTGGGACGGCGATCTCCGGCAGTGTGACCCCCGTGACCTCGTTGCCGTCCGCATCCACCGCCGAGACCAGTGAGCCGTACGGCTTTCCCTCGGTAGGTGGGAGCTTCGTGACCTGCTCTCGATTCGCCATCAGCCCGTAGTCGCGCCGACGCGGGAGGGCATGGTGTTCAGGGTAGTTGGCACCGGGGATTTGGTTGAAGACCTTTTTCAACACCGCCGGAGGGACCGCCGTGCCGTC
>JAPUIP010000298.1 GCA_027296925.1 Candidatus Poribacteria bacterium
TGCCGCGCCCACTTGCCCGTCGTTCGCAACCTATCAGGGCGGAGCAAGCACCGCCCCTACGAAATCGGTGCATCTGAATTCACACCAAGCGTTTAAGATTGGGGGTGCGTATAATAGGATACGATTATATGAACAACATCAACAGGCAAATGGTGGTTTTGGGTTTGTCTCAGGCTTTCGGCAAACTCCCGCCGCAACTGAACTTTGTTCGTTAGGGGGCGAAACGGTGAAATACGCGATGGTCGGATTGATGCTGTTCCTGACGACTGCATCGGTATGGGCAGGAACATTTCGAGATGATTTTGAAGATGGAGATTTAGATGGCTGGAGACAGGATTTCCCACCCGCCGAGAAACCAATACTATGGAAAGTCGTTGATGGTGAACTCGAATGCACACGACAAGATTCCGACAGCACGGTGTTGATTACGGGGGATGTCACATGGACGGATTACACGATTGAATTTGATGTGAAATTGTTGGAAGACTTTGGTCCGGGAGACGTTGACGTAATTGCACGGCACACCAATTGGCGAAACCATACCATGGTATTCGGTTTCGGGGATGCGCTCGGAAATCCAGCAGCATTTATGCAGCGTGTGGAGTTGCGCGGGGTTTCCCGGCAAATCAAGAAGCAATATAACCCGTTGAAATTGGACAGATGGCACCACTTCAAATTGGAAGCAAAGGGCAAGAATTTTACCTTCTGGGTCAATGGAGAGAAGGTATTGGACTATGAAGAACCTTTAGCTGCCTTCCAAGCGGGCACTGTTGGTATAGGGTTAGCTAATTACACTGCTCGGTTCGACAACGTGGAGTTTTGTGGTCCCGACGTTACCGATGTGACGCCGCCGACGTGGGAAGCCCGCCCCGTGCACCCACACGGCAAACTCGCAACGACGTCTGGAATAACTGGTCTCACTTACGTCAACGACGAGTTCCAGTTTCAAATTTCTTTACCTGAACATCTTGATGAATTCTGGCTTATAACAGACCAAGAGCCTGATGTAGCTTTGGTGATGATGGAAGGTCTATTAGAGGTTCTTCTTGTTAATGTAGAAGAACTTCCAGAACCCACTCGATTGGAAGATGTGGCTGATGCATCACTACTCGTCCTTTCTATTTTGCTTGAAGGCGTGAAGGAAGAATCAAGGAAGAATTTAAAAATAGACGGTATTGATGCCATAGAGGTTATCTATACCATTGAAGGTGTTACATTTCTAATTCAATGGCACATTATCAAAGACAATATCCTTTATATTATGCTAGGTACATCCCTCAACCCTCCTCCATTTCCTTTTGAAGAGTTTCGGAGCATTGTAGATACATTCAGATTTTTGCCGTTAACTCAAAGAGTCTCAGTGGAATCGTCCGGTAAATTGGTTACGACATGGGCGGAAATGAAAAAACGCTAATTTTCTTCTCGATAGGAAATTGGACGACTGCCGTCCCAATCCTCGAACCCTCTAATCGTTGTCCCCACTGGTTTTGCGGAAAGTGACTGGCGCACCATATTCAGCAAAAGGTTAAACTCGTCATGAGTGAGACGTTCTGGAGGAAACGTCTACTTCGGCAGATTAGACGCTGTGGGCAAGCGGCAGGGGCCCGGCCTTCCCAACGCGGGTTGGAGGCATCGGGTGAGACTTCCGTGCTCGTCCGAAAATCGGACCGAACCTGATTGTTCCTAAAGTCTACCGAGTTCGTCAACAGCTTCAGCAACCACCCGACATCGATCAAGGAACCGAGTGGATGTAGATGTCCGCATCTTCGCCCCGCTCATCAACCCAAACAATGAAAGCGCCACCGCTACCGTTGGCGACTCCACGCGACATCATCTGACTCCCATCAGCCGTACACACAGCAATACCGTTGAACGCCCAGAGCGATTTCCCATTGGCATCAATCCGCTGGGCGTAGATTGCATCGGTGGTGACGTCTCCGTAATCTTCCCGGTAATCTGGCCAATACACCACCGCCCCCTGCGAACCATCGGAAACGAGATGCGGCTGACGCTGCTCGCCTTCAGCAACACACACGGGAATCCCATTGATATCCCACACCGGTGATCCATCCGGACGGATGCGTTGCGCATAAATATCGGAAAAAATATCCCGCTCATCCCACCAAACGACAATCATCCCCCCCGCACCGTCACTGATACCGTCGGGTTGCTGTTGATTTGACGGGTCGTTACATATACTGATGCCGTCCTTTTCCCATAGGGCTTTTCCGTCCGCATCAACCCGCTGGGCATAGAGATCTGCACGGGTGAAGATATTCGGATCGTTGCGATAGTCGGACCAGACAATAAACGCGCCCGCCGCACCGTCAGCGACAACGAACGGAGCGCCTTGATTACCGGGCGCAACACAGACCGGAACGCCACCAGTCTCCCAAACCGGTGCGCCCTCGGCATTGATGCGCTGCGCAAAAACGTCCCAGTCCGGTGTGCTGATGTTCCACCACACGACAATTGCCCCGCCCGCTTCGTCGGTTGTCAAAAAGGGGTCGTACTGATCGCCGTCGCCTTGATAGACGGGAACGCCATTCAACTCCCAAACCGGCTTGCCACTGCTATTAATCCGTTGGGCATAGATATCGACACTGCCATGTCGGGAATCCTCCCACACAATCACCGCTCCGCCTTCCCCGTCGGGAATGGCTTTGACATCATCCTTAGGGGATGGCTCAATGCAGACCGGTACACCCTCTTCGCCCCAAAGCAACGCTCCGTTTGCATCGATCCGTTGCGCGTAGATGTCACGGGCGCTCTGGCGAGAATCCCCAAAGACAATAATGGCCCCGCCCTGCGTATCGGTTAGGAGGATGGGCCAGCTTTGCGCCGCGGGTACTTCGCAAACCGGAACCCCATCGTTTCCCCAAAGCATTTCGCCATTTGCGTTGACCCGTTGCGCGAACACATCCCGGTTTCCGTTTCTCATATCGCGCCAGGCAACGATAACGCCACCATGACCATCGCTAACGAGGTCGGGGAAATGCTGCTCTTCTTTCGCCGTACAGACCGGCGTATTTTGACTCGCATCCTTAATCCACTCCGCTAAGAGAGCTTGTGAGCAGAAGATTAGAGTGAAAACGCAGCAAGCGAGCGCACAAGAAAATGGAATAATAAAATAGGGAAACTTTTTCGTTCTACAAAGGGTACTTTGAAACTGAAGCAATCGTTTTCTCATATCCAACTCCACCAATCATCTGACTTTTACGGTTGACTCAAGGAAACGGAGGAGCCCTCGCCGCGAGTCAGTGTAAATTTCAACGGCGTTGTGTCCTCCGCAACAACTTGTGCAACGATCAACTCGGGAGATGGCGAAAAACCGCTTTTCTTGAGGGTGATCTCATGAAAACCGATCTCGAGTCCTTTCACAATGGTACTTTCATCGCGCGTCTGACCGGCCGGATTTCCGTCAATATAGATCGTTGCTCCCAAAACGCTGCACGATATTTGAATGGCTCCAGTCCGTTCAATGGACTGAGAGGAGGTTGCGTTAGTTTTGTTCTCAGCCGACGATTCGGTTTTCGACACATCGTTGGCTTTTAGCCGGCTAAAGAGGAAAGCAGAAATAAGCAGAAGCGTTGTCACAGCAACTACCGCAGGAAGGACTATTCTTTGCATCCGCTTTCTCATTTTAGTCCGGTTTTCATGTCGTTTATTCAGTTTGTTGAGTTGCTTACGTGTCACATATTCATACTTTCCAGACGATCTTTTAATTTTGATGAGTCGTTTGCGTTTCTGCGAAGTTGAATTGGATTCAGCGTTTTCTGATGACTCGGAGTGATTTGTGGAATGAGATTGGGAATTCACCAAATATAACCTCTTACTTGATAGGACTTCAATGTAGGCCTTGATGATAGATATGGAACGAATTGGAAGGAACTTTGGCTTGCCAAGAAATTGGACGTTGCCGATGATGGTGGGTTTAAGTAAGTTATAATTAGTTCTTTCCTCTTTTGGGAATCGGATGTTATCCTTGTTGTCACCTGACCCGACACTTCGTCATTTTATCCGGACGCGACGGTTAGTTTAGAACGGATCGACCAAAATTGTTCCGCTACTACGGAAACCCCTGATACGTCGCTTCATCTGAAAAGTCAACGGTAATCGTTCGGTTTTCACGGGAACGTTTTTTCATCAATTCCCTCCTTGATGTTTTCCATTGGATAACATCTTCTGACGGAGGAAATCAAGTGCAAATCAAAGCTCCGGGAAGTTTACCACTTAATTCGATGGAATATGGCAATTCACATCATGTGGTAGCGCGCAACAATCTAACACGAATCAAAACTGTGCTATTTTCAACACCTATAGAATATGGCACAGTTTATTTATTTGCCCTGAATCAGAGAATCCCGATGAGATAAGGATCTCTGCGCTCATGAACGGTGGCATCGTTCTTGCTCATCTATCCAACAGGTGGCTGACCAGTGAAAGGCTCAGTTAGAACGGGTCAGCTTCAACCCCTAATTTTCACCATTGCGGGTTATAGCCCCGATCGAAGATTGGGGCAACTTCACATGAAGGGGGTGAAAACGATGCAACCCACCAAATTCCAACTCAGCATGCTTGGTCTTGCAGTGTTACTGCTTGTTGGTTTCACTGTCCCAAGCAACGCAGAGATCAAAACACTCCAGATTCATCTCTTCGGCTTCGTCAACAACGATGATGCCCGACAGATTCGACGGTTGTTGAAACCGTGGGCGAATCCAGAAGATGTGAGCTTTCACGCCCCTGTCGATAAACACGGGCGGGTACGCCATTTTACGACGGTGGTTGAGGTGATTCCGAGACGCGGTTCAAATAAATACAGTGAGAGCCATACCTTTGACGTTTACGACATTATGCGTCAACTGAACGATCAACGTTTTCGAGGCAGCCAGATTGGGGGTCGCGCTTGGGTCGTCAAAACCGAAGCCACAGTCACGGGCGACCTCTATGCGTATCCGGGTTGGTCGCGGAGTTACATCCGCAACGTTCCATTTTGGAGGCGTTGGCGGGCTAACACATCGGCGGTCAATCATGCGATGGTTGCCGGGCGTTGGGACCAGAAGATGGTCTTTCGCGATAGTGAGAAATTCGATCAGTTAAGACAAGAAGCCGGCCAAGACAATCGGGCTGTCGAGGTCAAAGGGCAGATTGTAGGCTTTGACGGACCTTACCCTGTCATGTCGGTTCGCGGTTTCCGTGTCGAATATCTTGTTGGCCCGCGCCTCAAAAACGAAGCGGAACAGCAAGAAACGCCTGCTTCCGAGGAGGCGTCTGAGGGGACAGATGAATAATCAGCACGGAGATAGGGATTGGGGAGGACGCCAATAAAATGGGTTCGTGCCCAATCCCTTATTCTATTGATGATAAGGCAAATGATGCGAGAAGATCACGCCCGATTAAAAATTACCCTGATTGTTCTGCTCATTCTGATCTTCAACTTCCTCCATTATGCGATCTCCACACCGATGACCAAACTCCACCATATTATCTTTCGCCTCAACTACCTGCCTATTGTCATGGCGGCTTTCTGGTTTGGTTGGCGCGGCGGTATTGGTGCGGCGTTACTCACAACGTTTATCTTATTGCCAGATCTGGTCATCTTTCATCGACAGGCGCTGTTCGATTTGAATAGCTACCTTGAAGTGATCCTTTACAATGTGATGGGAGTCGTCATTGGCATGCTGTCGTCTGCAGAAATGCGACAACGCCATAAATATAACGAAACCGTCGCACAACTGGCGAAGGCAGAGCATCTGGCGCAGCTTGGGCAGATGGTAGCCTCGCTGGCGCATGAGATTCGCAACCCGCTTCAGTCGCTCCAGCCAACGGCGAGTCTGCTGGAAAGTGATCTGCCGACGAAGAGCCAACGGAAAGAATTGACGGGCATCGTGCGTGAAGAGGTTGAGCGATTGAACACGCTGGTCACTGATTTCCTGCAATTTGCAAACCCCAAGCCCCCGCTTTGGGTTGAAACTGACCTCAATCATCTGGTGGAGAAAACGGTCGAAATGGTTCAGTTACAGTTGTCACCGACTTCCGTCCCGATCCGGACCGCTTTAACGAAAGACTTACCGCCCTGTCGGGTAGACCCTGAACAGATTCAACAGGTGTTGCTGAACCTGCTTGAAAACGCCATCGAAGCGGTTGGGGATGAGGGACGAATAGAAATCACGACCGCCGTTTCTCAGAACGCTGTCTTCGTGGATGTGATTGACGATGGAAGGGGAATCGAAACCGCAGATCTGCCCCACATTTTTGAGCCGTTCTTTTCACAGGCCGCTGGCGGCACGGGGTTAGGCTTATCCATCTGCCAGAAGATCATCGAAGCCCACCGGGGAAAAATTTGGTGTTATCCGAACAAGGAGACGGGATGTCGTTTCACGTTTAGGCTGCCGATAGGTAACTGACAATCGGGGAGCGTCCCTCGCCCGTACCGGAGGTTCCGATGCGTGGTTCATTTTCATTAGACACAACCGATCTTTTTGCGGGCGTCCGTCCTCAGACATTGCAAGCCGCTTACGCGCTGCTTCAAGAAAAGCGGTATAGACGGCGTGAAATGATCTTTTTCCCAACGGCGCTCAGCAATCATCTTTATCTCATCGGTCAAGGCAATGTTAGGCTCTACAAGCTCTCTCCTGAAGGGAAAAAGATAACGGCGGACAACGTCATCATCGCCA
>JAPUIP010000299.1 GCA_027296925.1 Candidatus Poribacteria bacterium
TTCAGAATCCGTGGGTCGTGTGTGCCCAAGCCAGGGACAAACCCCAAATCACGGATCAGCTTCAAGGCATCACGCAGTGAATTAAGCTTTCCTTCGTCGAAAAGTCTATCCGTCGTTCCGCCGTGATGGTAGATCGCCACCGGGTGGTAGGGAGCAATCTGTTGGATGTGCTTCATGAGGTCTGTGTATTCGGTGCCTTTCGCTGTCTGCGCGATCCATTGAATCCTTCCACCTGCGTTTCGGTATTCGTTCAGAACCCGCATGATATGCCGGTCCGCCCGCGCCAGTACCGTATTAATCCCAGACCGTTCTGCTTCCTGAAGATCTGCCATAATCTGCTTGGCGGTATAGTAATCGATCATCTCCTTTGATTTTGCGGGGGAGTGATGCGAAATCCCGCTATAAGGGTTGCCGCCAATGATGAGCCGGCTGATGCGGTGCGATCCAATGGAAACCCTTGGCAACTTCATGACAACCATACCTTTCTCAACGGGTATCAACTTTTGCAATCGCACAGTGCAGTTTGTATGCCAGGTTGACGAGCATAGCATCATCGAGGGGACGCAGGCTGTCAAGGTGAGTTATGTCCCGGGCCATCCCGGCTTCTCTTGATACTGTTGATGCACGGAATTGGGCAAAATGTGATGACCGATCGCTGCCGATTTCGTGCAACCTGGTGCGTCATTCTCATTGTAACTAATTTTCAAAAAGAAACTATACATTCCTGATTCGTCAATGGTAGCATTGATGCGGGTTTTTCCAATCTTCAATCTTCAATCTTCAATCGAAAATTAGTTAGGCGGTGTGCCAGTGGTAATTGATAGAGAAAACACGTGAATCCGGCCTCCAATGTCCGTATTCCGCCTTCTGCCCTGGAACTCCCGGTCTGTCAACTTTGAACGAATTGAAACAGTCCACCTATCAACCTTGACGAAACACTACTGCATTGGCAATTCCAGGTTGACCTGTTCACCGGCCCGCAAGACCGTTACGGGAACTCGTACGCTCGGCATCTTGTTTTGCAGCGCGTAGACAATTAACTCGGTTTCTGTCATGAAGTTGGTTTGCGCGTCGAAGCTCACGAGAATATCCCCCTTCTGGAAGCCGGCCTTCTTACCCGCCGCATGGTCGCCGTACTGCCCGACATGTTTCACACGCAAAGCCATTTCGGTATCCTCCAGTTCGGCGCTCCGACGGTCAGCGCCAGTCAACGCTTCCAATACCAAGCCACCCAGCGCCATCCGGCGGAGATCCCAGGTCGTTGTTCGCCAAGAGATTTCGCCCTGCCTCCGCCAATTTCGACTTAAGGACAGTGACACGTTTATCGGCTGCCTATCCCGACGGACTGCCGCCTGGAGTGTCGTTGGCGTCCTGGCCGTGTGGAGTACCCATTGGACATCTGCAATGGAAATTATGGGCTGGCCCTCAAGGGTGAGAATTTCGTCTCCCGGTAGAAACCCCGCTTTTTCCGCCGGCGAACCGTTCGCTACGCGGACAACCGTTGCCTTTTCATGTGGATTCAGCGTCAAACCGATTACATCTGGCATCGGCCAGAGATACAACACCTCATCTGGAATGGGCTTGTGATCATTACGGAAAATCTGTCTCTCAGCGGCACCAATCATGTGACAGTGGATGCACCCCTTGGCGACGTTTCCGCTGTAGTCGAGCTTTGGCTTGTATTTGGATAATGAGGGGTACGCTTCGGGCACCGTGAACTGGGAAGAGTGCCCTTTCTTACCGCGCAGTGCTGCTTTGTTGGCAGGATACTCCTGGTGTATCGCCAGCGCCGCAGCCAGTGCCTTTCCGAAGCCCTCGATGGAAATATCTCGCATCGGATCCTTTTGGTCCGAACGTGAACCATAACGTCCATATATGGTCTTGTCCGCGTTCATGAAAAACGCCGCGAATGTCAAATCAAAGTCAAACTGAAACAGCGACAGGTCCATGCCATTGGTCTGAACGATACGGACACGGACGAACTGCTCCATCAATTCTTGAATCTCTGGATCGTGACGAACAACCTGTTCGTCGAAGCCTTTGCAGGCCACTCACGGAATTCACCGGAAGACAATCAACAGTGGTTTCCCTGTCTTTTCAGCTTCGGCGATGCCCTTTGGCAGGTCATTATAAATCCAGAGCCCAGTCGCCTGGACCTCCTTGAGGTCGTTACGAACTTTTGTGTCACGGTCTTCCCCTTGCACCAGTCCCGCTGCCAACAGAAGCAAGCCGGTCAAGATGGTAAAGTGACGTCTCATCGTTTGTATCTCCCTTCGTTGATAAATTTCCCCTTTGACGGATTTAGGGTGACATCGGTTGAGTCCGTACTTGTCAAGCACCTCCGATTCAGCTATCGGCACACAGCGCAAACAAGTGACGTTTGTGCTCAATCCCCCCAGTGCTCCAACGCGCTAATCCGAAACCATGTCAATTTTCCGCTTCTCAATCAACGATCCGGTGGTGATTCATCTAATCACAATCATCACCTTCGTCGTCGTAACCTACGCCGATTTCACCTTGCCCCGGGGGGTGTTGCCGGGGATCCCTTTCAACTGCGTGTTCGTAACGACGATTTATTCCGAGGGCGCGCGGGAATCAGTCGAACAGTTGATCGCCAAGCCCATCGAAGATGCTATTGAGGCCATTGAAAAGATTGACTGGACGGCAGAAGGGGTTTCATTCATCAGTGTGAAGTTCGAGCAGAACCTGCGGGAAAATGAGTTCGACAGAGGAGTTATTTTTCATGAAAGTCTTAACAAACGGAAGAACAGTACGAGTCAGACTTTTTTCATTCCTGATTCTACTGAGTGTGACGTATGCTGTCCATCTGTTCGGTGAAGAAGCCGAAAAGACCAAAAGAAGCGGTTTCACGGTCCTCCCCGGCATCTGGTATACCCCGGAAACAAAGTTCGCCGGCGGTGGTCAGGTGATGTATTACTTCCGGTCGGAAGCGGACTCCAAGAGCCGTCTTTCTATCCTTCCGGCGGGCATCGCCTACACGCAGAAAAAACAGATTGCCATTGGAATCAACCCGGATTTCTATTTGAAGGCCGAGACATATCGCCTTATGGGCGAGATGAGCTACTCGAAATTTCCCGACAAATTCTACGGGATTGGAAATCAGACCTCAGAGGAAATGGAAGAGGATTATACGCCTCGAATGTTTCGCGTTGGGGGTATCCTTCAGAGAAAAATTCGTTCCCGGTTGAACATTGGCATCAAGTACCGGTTTGAAGATACAGCGATGAAAGAGGTTGAGCAAAGCGGGCTCTTGGCGCAAGGGAGCATCGTTGGCAGCGAAGACGGCGTGACTTCAGGCATCGGTTTCTTAGCCAATTGGGATGATCGGGACAATCCCTTTTACACGACGAAAGGCGGATTCTACCAGATCTCGACGACGTTTTTTAATGGGATTATGGGAAGTGATTACGACTTCACACAGCTCAATCTGGATTTTCGGCGCTTCTTTTCCACGCTTCCGTCGCATACACTTGCCTTTCAAGCCAATATGAATTTTACTGATGGAGACGTCCCGTTCCGGGATCTATCGCAACTTGGCGGCGGGAATTTGCTACGAGGCTACCTGCTTGGACGCTTCCGAGACAGACATCTACTGATCTTCCAAATGGAGTATCGGGTGATGCCAGTGTGGCGAAGGGTGGGCATCGTTGGCTTCTTGGGTTTTGGGCAGGTGGCCGATACACCCGACAATTTCAAACTGAATGACTTCAAATACTCCATCGGCTGGGGGTTCCGCTATCAGATCAATCGAGAAGAAGGCATCAACTTAAAGATAGATGTCGGCTATGGCAAGGGATCGTCCGGGCTTTACATCGGCATCGGCGAGGCGTTCTAAATCTGGTTTCGCAATGGAAAATAAGGTACAGCACGCCGCAATCGGATTGAACCCAGCGCTTAGAAGCGTCGTCAAAGGCAATGTCCAGATGAATAATACCTCAGAAACACGACCGAGGAGAACCCGAGCCTATCATGAGAGAGCGACTTTTTCGTCCGGTACTATTACGCATCTGCCTTGTGTTTCTCTTTGCGTTCTTTGTCCCTTGGCGTCTTTGCGTTAAAGTCAAATCTTGAGGAGAATAGAATGAAAATTTGTGTTACAGGCGCGCAGATTCCGGCCACCAGAGATATAAAGTCAAACGTAGCGGCAATCGATCGGGCAATCAACTACGCCGTTGGGAAAAAAGCAGATATTCTGCTCACGCCCGAAGGGTCGCTGAGCGGGTATACTCATCAATTCGATCAAGACGCCACAGAAGAGGCGCTGGCGTATGTCACACAACGCGCACAGTCGGCGAAGTTGGGACTTGCTCTCGGCACCTGTTTTGTGGAATCCGGGGATGGGCAATGTTACAATCAGATCCGATTTTACAGCTCAGATGGCAAGTATCTCGGTTTCCACAGCAAGACCTTGACCTGTGGCAGTTTAACCGACCCACCGCAGGGAGAGATTAACCACTACGCCATCAGCCCACTTTTGAATTTCGACTTCAATACCGTTCCCATCGGCGGTCTTATCTGCAACGACCTGTGGGCAAACCCGGGTTGCACACCGATTCCAGACCCACACCTCACGCAGCAACTCGCTGAGATGGGCGTGAAAATCATCTTCCATGCGGTCAACGGTGGACGGAGTGCCAGTGAATGGTCGGATGTCGCGTGGCAGTATCACGAATCGAATCTTCGGATGCGTGCCAGAGCGGGCGGCGTGTGGATTGTGACAGTGGATAATTGCCATCCCGTCGAACTTCGGTGTTCCTCTCCCTCTGGCATCATTAACCCAGCGGGCGAGTGGGTCTGTCAGACTCCACCGAAAGGGGAACAGTTTTTCAGTTACACGATTGAGGTATGATACTGGATTAGGTTGCTCCTTCCCGTTTGACGTGTTGGAACAAGCCCCCCTCTGAATCTCCCCCAAGTTGGAGGGAGACCAGAGGGGGGCTATCGAAGACGCATAACAACCCACTTTGCACGTTTTATCAACATGAGCCGCAACGGTATCCCATTCATGCGAAGACAGATTCGAGATAATCCGAAAAAACACCTGTGGTGGTGTAGCATCCTGCATATCATTAACGACGGTTACATTGTCAGCTTATCCCTCTTACTGCCTTTCATCGCAAAGGATCTGAACCTGACGTATACTCAGTCCGGGCTCCTTAAAACCGCCAGTCACGGTGCGATAAGTGCAACTCAAATACCCGCAGGGATTCTGGCAGAGCGTTTTGGGGACATACTGATGCTCGGGCTAGGGAGCGCATGGTTCAGCCTGAGTTACATAGCTTTGATTCTGGCGTTTAACTATCCGCTCACGCTGATATTCATCCTGTCGTCCGGTGTCGGCGGTGGGGTCTATCACCCGGTGGGAACCGCCCTTGTTTCAAACGTCTATCCACCCGAAAAGGCCGGTCCGGCTATCAGCACATTAAACTTCTCTGGCGATGTCGGAAAGGTCATCTTCCCGGCTTTAGCGGGTATTTTGGTCATTAGAATTGGATGGCAGAGCAGTTGCGCGATTTTGGGCGCCATTGGACTCGGAACGTCTTTTGCGCAGCTCCTGAGCTTTCGAGCGGATATTCTTCAAAATCGACCGGATAGCCATCCGAAGCAGGATGAACATCACGTCAAGGGAATAGATCGAAAGCCGCCTTGGACTTGGGGCATCGCAAAGCAGACCCAATTTACACTCTACTCCATCCTCGGTTTTTTGGATAACGGCATTCGAGCCACAGTGACGGCGTTCTTGGGATTTCTGTTAATCCACCAAATCGGGGTCAAAGAGAGCGCAATCGGTGGGTTAATGGCCCTGACATTTTTCGGTGGCGCGCTGGGAAAGCTGCTGTGTGGCGTACCAATTCAGAAATTTGGCGTCAAAAAGATCATCTTACTGACCGAACTACTGATGATACTTGGCTGTTTCACCCTCCCCTCGGTGCCGCCGGGATGGGCGCTCATATTCTTTTTGCCGGTCTTTGGATTTATGTTAAATGGGACCTCATCCGTTATCTATGTTGGGTTGGCGCCGACACTTGAGTCGAAGCATCGGCGCCGAGGCTACGCGCTGCACTACACCCTGAATTTCATCTCCGCCGCGGTTGCGCCATGGTGCTTCGGGTTTGTCGCAGATGCATACGATCTGAAGACCATTTTTTATGTGATGGGCGCGGTGATGCTATTGGGCCTTCCTTTAGTGATTTTTTTGAAACAGGGCGAAGATTCCCATGAACGATAACAGGAAGCATCCATGTACCTCGCAAAAGAAAGGAGAGCAAGTCATGACCAAATTATGGGAGTGGGAGCGGGGGCTCGCAGTTAAATCCCCCGGACAGAGGGAGATGACGCTCTATCTTTGGTTTTACGAATGGAATCTGTTCGACGCGGTTCATCAAGGGCAACACACCCCCGGACGGTACGATTTTCCCAAGCAAGTCAACGCTGAGATGAACCAGGCCGCCATCGAATCCCACGAGCTTTCCCTTGCGATGGATGCCACTGAAGATGGGGCAGATATGAGACTGACAGCCGTTAACAACTCCGCGCATGATTGGCCGGAGGTCGCTGGCATTATTCCGTGCTTTAATCCGGGACCGTCTCATGCGCAAAATCCGCAATTCATCGACAATGAGCATACCCGTACCTATTTTCTTGGGGGTCAAGGACCGGCGCTTCTGAAGCAGCGGGAGATTCATTTCAATCAGACGCTCCGAGAACAGGTGGACTGCTTTTCCCAGAACGACCGGTTTGTTTTTTCTGACAAATGGCCAACTTCAGACCAAGATGCAGCCGCCGGCATCCTGATTCGTGAGTCAATCGACGGACGATGGGTGGGTGGCATCGCGTGGGATAATTTTCTGTCCGCACAAGGGCATAAT
>JAPUIP010000003.1 GCA_027296925.1 Candidatus Poribacteria bacterium
TGCCGCGAGAAGCCCACGTTCCAGAGGAGTGCCACAGCAGATGCCCACGTTGTGTTTTTCTGCCGCCGGTAGAATACGTTCGGCAGCGCGTTGATTGAGGAGGCTCCACGCATTGGGGACCACCGCGGCATCGAATTCTCCGGTCTCGATGTAAAGGACGTTAATCTCCGGGTCATTGGTTGCGGAGCCGATATGCCGGATGATTCCCTCACGCTGCAGTTTGCGCAACGCGCCGAAGGCGCCATTTTTGCTCATCACCTGCTCGACCGGCACACCCAGCGCGTCGTGGATGTAAACAATCTCAAACTGCTCAATGCCCAGGCGTTGTTGACTAGCTTCCACACTCCGCAAAATCCCGTCGAATGAATGGTTCTTTCCCTCCCGTTGGTTCCCCGCCTTGGTGACGACCGTACATTTGGCGGCGAGCTCGGGACGTTGTTTGAGCACGCTGCCGATGATTTTCTCGCTGACAGTGTCGCCATAAAGGGGAGCGGTATCAATGAGCGTACAGCCGGCCTCGACAGCCGCTTCGACAGTCTGTGCACCGAGCGCCTCGTCTAACGTTCCGGCCTGTCCCGTTGGATTCTGACTGCCGATGAATATAGTCCCGAGCCCGACAATAGAGACTTCCAATCCTGTACGTCCAAGAATTTTGGTTTTCATGCGTTCCTCCTCAATTGCTTTTTGGAAAATGGATTGTTCACTTTGTCGTCTCCATCCACCGCTGATACTCCTCCCATGCATCCTCAGGACTGACGAACGGCTTGAAGACGACGCGCGCCCTAAAATGATATTGCTTCAACGGCTGACAGTGCCTGATGACCACCGCAAAATCCCATGCCGGATTCTTCAAACCTCCCCCGGTTGGTTGAATCGCAAATCGCAAATTATCCTCGCAAGTGAACATCATTTCGAGCATCATGTTCCGCCATCGCCCATAAAACATCGGGGAGACGTAGCGAATTGGACGGATGTTGTGAAACAGTCTACCATTTGGATTCGGTTCAACGGGCAGTAGGGGGTCTGTTTCGCTGGCAAAAACGCACGGGTTCGGCGGGATTTCTTCCAGTGATTCGATCCATTCTACTGGGCCGTCTCTGTCTCGACGCCCGCGAAAGCAAGTCGTTCTGTTCTCAGGCGCATGAATATAGCTTGCCCAGAACAACCCCAGCCAATCCCCCGCGAAAGCGTTGGGCTGTGCCACGATTGTTGTCTCCAAATCAATATAGTGGGGAGCGACAAGCGCAAAGACCGTGCTCACATCAACGCGGTGCGGTTCGGGAACAGACGTTTCGAGCCGAACCGAATTGTCATCCAGCCGAGTCAATTGGCTTGGGGTCGGTGGACTCCCCATTTTTCCGTCAATCCAACGCGGTGCCATCGATGTCCCCGAGGCATCAAAAACGAACTCAAAATTGAGGCTGCTGCCCCATCCGGAGCGAAAGATGTTCTCCTGGGGCCCCTTTCGGCTGTATAGCTGACGCACGCCGTTGTAACCATTAGAACGCTCGAATGGAAAAGCAACCCTATCGAAGCTGCCATCCCGGTGTGCTTGACTGAGTGTTTCGAGGCGTTTCTGCGGGATGCCGCCACCATCGGCGTTGTCCACGACTTCCACAAACAGGTCGCCGGCTACGAGAAACTGACTGGCCATGGCTCACCATCTCCATTATGGTTAAAGGCTGGCTTTCATGTTATCATACCTGTACATATTGTCTATTTTATCAGGTTTGGAAAGTATGGTCAAGTGACTGTTCCACGCTTGCGGTAAAATTAAGGCGTTTTTCAACTGCCGCCCGCGAAATGAGTCTAATAGTTCAAAGGAGTCCCTAAGATGATTCTCAGATTGCTGCTTGTTCTTTTGCCATTTTATGGATGGGTGCTACTGCTTGGCTGTGGGACTGATGAGGATGCGTCGGAAACGAAGTCACCTTCCCTCGCCGAGGATGCAACAGAACCGGAGTTTATACAAACCCCTCAAACCGACGTGGAGGATAAACCTTCTGAAAGGGTATTGGAGCGGTACACGATCTTCTTCCCCGATGAGGTGAAACACTCAATCCCATTGAACGAAATCCGTGATGGCGGCCCGGGGATCGATGGCAAACCCGCTTTGACAGAACCGCCATCCATCCCGGCGGCGGCAGCGGATTATCTGGACGATACGGATGTTGTTCTTGGGATTTCGGTCCACGGAGAAAGCCGCGCCTATCCGTTGCGTATCCTGGTTGTTCACGAAATCGTCAACGATACGTTGGGCGGCATACCAGTCCTTGTGACTTTCTGCCCGGAGTGCGGTACTGGTATAGCCTTGGATCCGGTTGTTGATGGACAAGGGCTTGAATTTGGCGTCTCCGGTATGCTTTACAAGCGCAATCTGTTAATGTACGATAGAGGTTCAGACACACCGGGGCTATGGGTACAAGCGCTTGGCGAAGCGGTTGTTGGGCCGAAAACGGGGACGTTACTCGATCTACTTCCAGCCACTCAGGCGCATTGGAGTGAGTGGAAAGCGGCGCATCCGGATACAACCGTACTGAGTCGGGACACCGGCTTTGGTTACCATTACAACCCCTATCCCGATATTTTAGACTTCTTACCCAAGCAAATCCTCGGTGTAATTTTGGGTGATGCGCAAAAGGCTTATTTTTTTGATGACCTTCGCCATATGCAGGTGATTAACGATGACCTTGGCGGCGTTCCAATTGTCCTGATTGCGAGCCCAAATTCAGATGCGGTTCGTGTCTATGAACGGAAAAACCATCGCTTTGAAGGCACCTTTGAAAAGGTTGTGGAGATTGGCACTCGTGATGTCTGGACGGTCTCGGAGGAAACGCTCTCGAATGCGAAAACCGGTGATTCGCTGGAACGCATTCCGGATGTCTTTGTTTCATTCGCGGGTGCCTGGGGCCGATTTTTTCCGGACACGCTTATCTACGAGAGACCTTGAGGGTTGATTCAGATGCCCGTTTTCCCAGGAAAATCGGTTGGATATGGCATACGGTTGCCCATTATTGGGCTCGGCACCAAAAAAAACAGATCTCTGTTGACCTGAAGATGAAAACGTGATACAATAGGCAAATTAACAAGGTGGGTTGCGAAAGCGACCTATAATTTCGGTGATTGATTGAAAGGAACATTAATCATGACTATGAAAAGGCTACAAATTCTCCTCGCCTGTCTAATCTTAATTGGACAGGTCGTGGTGAGCTATGCTGCTGAGCCAGAAGTTATTACTGCACCCGAAGGTGGAAGCACCAATTGGGGTCATTCCGTTGACGTCAGTGGGACAACCCTCATCGCCGGGTATACCTCGTATGTCGGGGATGCTGGCGGCGTCTTTATCCTTGAACGGAAAGGGAGGACCTGGGGTCTTTTGCAGCACTTTCAAACACCCAATGCAGACAGGGACTGGTACGGCCACGCCGTCGCTCTTGATGGTAACCTCGCTGTCGTTAGCGCTTACGAACATGGTGGGAAAAAACCGGTTGCGGGCATTTGTTGTGGCGAAGGCCCAGGCAGAGTCTATGTCTACCAGCGTGGAGGCAGAGGTGACTTTGTGGAGATGGCAACATTCAAAGCCGCTGACGTCCAAAACAACGACCGGTTTGGATATTCCGTTGACATCAGCGGAACCACCCTCATCGCTGGGGCGCCTATGCATGACGGGCAAAAAGGCGCTGTGTATGTCTACGGGCTTGACGGAAATGCGTGGAAAGAGCAAGCCAAACTCGTGGCAGACGATGCAAGTGAAAGGAACCGGTTTGGCTGGGATTGCGCTATTAGTGAAAACACGATTGTTGTTGGGGCACCGCTCGCGGCGGCACCCGATAGACTCTCCGGCGCCGCTTATATCTTTAAGCGCCAGGGAGACGCCTGGGCTCAGGTC
The DNA here is from genome assembly GCA_027296925.1 of Candidatus Poribacteria bacterium. Lineage (GTDB taxonomy): Bacteria > Poribacteria > WGA-4E > WGA-4E > PCPOR2b > JAPUIP01. The sequence goes on from JAPUIP010000003.1 coordinate 3,890, forward strand.
GCAAAGTTGACCCCTGAGGACGGGGATGGCGGCGATAGTTTCGGTGCCGCCGTCGACGTCAGCAAGAGTCGCGTCATTGTCGGGGCAACGAAAGATGAAAACGAAGCGAAGGAACGCGGCTCCGGTTCAGCTTATATCTTTAGTGGAGTTGGGGATGTCTGGACG
>JAPUIP010000030.1 GCA_027296925.1 Candidatus Poribacteria bacterium
GTGGCATGAGCGACGGTTGCAATGGATTGCCCACCGTCCGCAGGCAGGCCCTCTTGATAACCCACCGGAACCAGCGACAAGGCCACCTCCCGCGATGTGTCGAGCCCGAGCAAGCTGTTCACCGGGGCATCCACGAACCCCAGCACCACTCGTGCCGATAACCCCACGCCGGTCGCGGCGGCGAGCAGATTGGCCAGCAGGGTGCCGCCGTCCCAACCGAAATGGCGATAGGTGCGGGCTTGATACTTCCAGGCGTTCCGCCAATAAGTGCCCGTAGAGACGACAATCGCTGGGGCCTGAACCATGGCGGGCTCGGCGCCGGTGGCGTGTATCAGTACGGCTCGCAGGTCGCCGGAACGGAGTTTGCGCAAGGCGAAATCCCCCGGCCCAAAGTGGTAAACCCCCGCCTCAATCCCCGATAGGTCGCGGCATACCAGATACAATTCGATGGCGTACATGGCACCTGTGTGGGAAGCCGCGCGAAAAAAGAACTCTCCCCCCGCGTGGCTTCGTCTCCGTGTGATTCCCGCGGAAAGATAGAGAATCCGAGCCAATGCGCTCAGATCGGGCATCGGTTGACCGGCTGTTGGCGGTATGACCGAGGAGATCGCGGAGAGCGCGTTGCAGGGCAGGGGTACAGTCGATTGCGGCAGGCGGATGGGTTCAAGGTCCGGATAAACCTTGAAGGGGAAAGGGCGATTATCCCAATCCAGTCCATGGCCAGAAGTTCGCACGCTCCAGTAGGAGTGCTTGGTGGCGTCGTGGTAGGCCCAGGCAACCGAGGTGTCTCGATTCTTCATCGATCTCCATCATTCGATACGCCATGGATGATGTGCCATTCCGATATGCTATCACAGAGCTTGCAGTTTCAGATCGACATAATGTTTGGCGGCAAATTCGGAGCCCTCCGATTCGTTGAGCAGGTAATGCATCAGGAGATCGGGGACCAACACGGGTTCGAGGTTCACTGTTCCGTCCTCCATGCGGAGCCGATTCAGAGTAGAAAATCGCCTTGAAAAGGCTCGCACGTAGAAATAGCTTTTCCTTCGCTCAATCCATTCCACCAAGGCGGAGGCGGCAATCCGGTGAACTATGTTTGCATGCTCCATGGCCCCTGCGCCGGTGACCAGACGGGGGGGATTGACGCCGAAATCGAATCGATAGCAATCGGCCGCATCGTCGGGATAAACGATCTCGACGGCGTATTGCGCCTGAATTTCAAGGTATTGGGTAATGAGAGGATGACCGGACTTGTATCCATCGTTAATGAACCCGCTTAACCCTTTCACGACGAACTCTTCAGTGAGCTCTTTCAATCGGACGGTCGAATCTCCTCGTGGATTCAAATCCACCAACGGAGGAATCGGTCTTGTAGGGTCGAAACGAATTCGGGCCGTATCGTCCATTTCCATCTCAGCGACTTTGGAAGCGGCTGGGAGGAGGTCGACCGCCTCCTTTTGCAATTCAATCATGTCCCCCGGATTCACGATTCGGACGTCTATGCTTGGATCCAGCTGCCGCATGTCGCCGGCGAATCGTTCCCTGCTGATGGGGAAAAGGAACGCGTTCAGCCATTCCTGGTCGTCGCAGAACCGAAACCCCGCCGAGCCAGGCACAACCACTCGAGGTCGAATGCGGACAACATTCGCCAGATTGGCGGCGTGGATCTCGTAGGGAAATGCCGTTGTACGGTTTTCGAAGAAGTCGAAGTTTTGACTGGCATACATTGCGAACAGTAAATCGATTTGTCCGAATCGCTGCACGACCGCCTCGATGGTTGCAGCGGACAGCTCGGTGTCCACCTGGTTCCAGAACGTTCCGCTCGAATCGTGAAATACCATTCCAAATTCGCGTACGCTCGTGACTTCGGATTGAGTCGGGAACAACTCCATGGTATCCGATCGAATCTCCCCCATTGCATGCACCGGCTGTATATCGCGAAACCCGAGTTTCTCAAGAGCGTAAACGATCAGTGGATCAGCCGGGCAAATGGTAATGCAATCCCGCTGAAGCATGGACAGGGAAGAGAGGTCGAAGTGATCGGGGTGGCGGTGGGAAATGATCAGAACGTCCACGGGCGGAAGCCGCTCAGGATAGACTTTGCGCTTGGGGCAGGTGACGACCGCCCCATCCTCAAATGGATCCCCAAATACCGGATCCATCAAGCAGGTGGCCCCGTTCATCTCCACCAATATTGATGCGTGGCCCACTAGGGTAATTTTCATCGAATCCCCGAGATAATCGAGTCAGCGGAATGCGCATTTTGACCTGCCCCCAATTATTGTACCGCTTGGTGAATTAGTCCAAAGGAGTCCTTACCCCCTGCCGGGACGAGAAAGCCAAGATCCAGGCCGCCGCCAAGATACATTTCCCGATGGGTGGGATTGAGGGTGGAAACGTCACGCCTTTTGGACGGCAAGACATTTGCCGACGAGAAATTGCGGGCCATGCCCAGTTAGGTCGCCCCTATTGCTTGGTTGGGATTTGTTGCCAACATCCCACTTTCCTGCATAACGCCCATGTTATCCGGCGTCAGGTGTCGTCCGTTCGTGTAATAGGAATGGTCTTGTCGGCTTCAATTCGCAGCCTGACCGCTGCGTTCTTACTATACTGGCTGTCGGCGATCACCTTGATGATGACTTCGCCGAACAGGCACACTGAATCATCCTTGGCAATTGCTGGTTCGGTGGGCGGTTCATCCGGGCGCGACAACCGGAACAGAAATCGCCTTTCGTCTTCCTGTTCACGCCCAAGGAACGCCAACGAATAATTGCCGATCTGGACGTGTTGGCCCCGGCTGATACCGATCAGAAGCGCCATCCCACACCCCATTTTTTCGTTATTGTTTTTCCTGTCGGGTGTGAACCTGCCCGTACGGGTGTGGTGTGCCGTTCACCCGTCAACTTCCGACGCTTCCGCTAGCAGCTTGGCCGCGCGTCGAATATTCCTTGCAGCCGGATTGGGGTACCTTTGTGCCCCAAGGGTGATTGTGCCCGCAAATTTATGGAATATATTCTCGTGTTCCGCCTTACTCATCCGTAATTCCGCCTTACTTTGCCGCAATGGGAAAATACCGCGGAGTTGCGACCAAGCTCTTCGATACTTCTTGGTTGCATAGGACACGCCCTGATCCTTGGAAGCCCGGCAAGCTTTCTTTTGAAAGTGATTGCCGTTTGCCACTCATCGAAGCAAGCCTTGCCCCTCGGCTTGGGTACCAGACCAAGCGGCAAAACGGTTTTGGGACGACACGGCACCACAGGGTTTTCACCATGCATCAGTCTGCAACTTTTAGATTTAGCTGAAAGGAATGAGGGCGACTTAGGGCTGCCTTTGCCTGGGCAACATGCTCGCGTTGCATCTCGATCCCGAGCCAATGTCTCCCGAGAGCTTTGGCCGCTAACGCAGTCGTACCAGAGCCCATGAAAGGATCCAACACGATGTCCCCCGGCTCTGTAAAGAGCTGGATAAACCACTCCGGCAGTGCCTGTGGAAATGTTGCGCTATGCCCTTTATTGGCGCACTCGGTCGCAAGATG
>JAPUIP010000300.1 GCA_027296925.1 Candidatus Poribacteria bacterium
GGCAGGTCTCAACACGAAGACTGTCGGGTTTGGAAACCGACGGGGTCGCCTAGACCACCACGCACGTTCGTCAGGTCGTTCAAGCCCCAAACGAAACGGTATTGACTGCGCCAGATGAAACTGTACTGGTCGATGAAATGAAACTCCCGGTGGATCTGGCCGCTCGACCGGATCGGCAGATCGAGCTGGAACCGATGACACGTAGCGCCGAATCCTCACGTGCCACCGCGACGTCTATTGATGCTCCCCGGCGGGCCGGGGCGTGGCTCAAAAAACTACAAGAGGACGCCGGAGACACACCCCAAGCGCAAGTCCGCGGATCGGGTCAGGGGATTACCGGGTATTATGACATCGCCACCGTCCAGTACGAAGATACCGCCGATGAGATGCGCCGGCAGGCGTTGACCCATCTGGTGGGAGCGATGAACCGGTGGACGAATGTTCGCACACAACTCCTTCCGGGAAGTACGTCGCTGGCCGATCCAGCAATCCAACGCATTCCACTGGTATACATCGCTGCTAAGGACGCATTCGCCTTCTCGGAAAAGGAGCGTGCTAACCTCCGGGCGTATCTGCAAAATGGCGGGACGTTACTGTTCGCCGACATTTCTCCGGAGTGGGGTATCCGGGGGCCTGTCGCAAACTCCATCCGCTTCGAGCTCTGGACAATACTCGGTCAGAGCGTAGATCTCCGTCCAATTGAACGGGGGGATGCGGTATGCACCAGTTTCTTCCAATTCAAGAAGGGTGCACCGCTGAAGAAGAAAGAGCGTCACCGGTTCTACGCCCTCTGGCTGGATGGTCGTATCGCCGTGTTCTACGATGCCGCGGGATTCGGTCTGGAATGGATGAAAGATGATAGCAATGAAAAATGGCTGCAATGGGGAGTCAACCTGATTGTTTACACACTCGTCTCCGCGCAATCCTTATGAGAACCCCGCCGCCTACTGTAACAAAGATGTAGAATCACTCCCTCCCGATTTTTCTCAAAGCTTCCGTCATCTCGTTACGATCTCCAGGCCCGCCTTCTCCCAAGCGATTCATCCGTTGTGTGCTCTCTTCACCTTCTACCAGCCCTTGGCCCCTCCCCTCAATGCCGAACACGTAGACCATCAAGTCCTCCCCCAAAAGACATTGCGCCTCTGATAAGGCGATTCGTATCACCGAAAAGTTGAGAAATTGATTGACCAATTTCCAGCTTTCGATTATACTGTACCAAATTTTTCCATCCAAGGGGGAGAAAGCATGTACGTCATAGTAGAGCCAATCCAGATTAAGGAAGGACACAGGGACGCGTTCATCGAGGCCTTGCTGGACGACGCCAAGGGCTCCATGAACAATGAACCCGGATGCTTGAGATTCGATGTCATTCAGGACGGAGCCGAGCCCAACAGGATCTGGCTCTACGAGGTTTACGTGGACGAAGCGGCTTTCCGGGCCCATCTGCAAGCACCTCACTGCATCAAATGCCGGGATACTGTCAAAGACTGGTCTGATGAGGCCCCGAAAGGTGCCGGAACGGGGAGTTCCAACATCTGGCCCCCGGATGATGCGTGGAAGCCTGCGAAAGGAGAGGACAATGCAAGCAGTGTACATTGACGCGATCGAAAAGATACGCGTTGGCACGGCGGAAGTGCCGGTGCCTGGGGATGATGAGGCCCTGATCCGGGTCCGCTCGGCGGGTCTCTGTGGCAGCGATCTGCACATCCTGAAGGGGGAGTTCGGCCGGCTGCCGATCATCCCCGGCCACGAGTTCAGCGGCGACGTTGTCGAGGCCGGCAAATCGGTCACAACGCTTTCCCCCGGCGACCGCGTGACGGTCAGTCCAGCGGGGGCGGGGTACGGGGTGAATGTGCCAGGCGGCTTCGAGGACTACGTGAAGGTTCGTGCGCAGAACGCTTACCCCATCGACCATCTCACCTACGACGAGGGCGCGTTGATCGAGCCTTTTGCCTGCGTTGTCCACGCACTCGACAGCGTGGGAGTTACTTTGGGCGACAAGGTTCTGGTCGTCGGCGCAGGGCCCATCGGCTTATTACTCCTTCAGGGGGCGAAGCTATGCGGAGCGCAGTCGGTTACGGTCGCGGACGTCGTCGAAGAAAAGCTTGCCAAGGCTGAGGCGCTGGGTGCGGACGAAACCTTTGTCGCAGGCGACGACCTCAAAGAAAAACTCCTGGCTGTTCACCCCAATGGCTTCGACCTCACCATTGATGCAACGGGAAACCCAGTTGCCCAGGAGCAGCTTCTCGGTTTCACAGCCACTAGAGGCCGGGTATTGCTTTTCGGCTTTGCGTCGCCTGGGGCGACCATGCGCATCGAGCCCTACGACATCTTCCGGCGGGAACTGAAGATCGTCGGCACATTCGGCCAGGGGGACAAGTTTGGCAGGGCGTTGGCGCTCGCCAAGGCAGGGCATGTGAACCTTGCGGACATCATCAGCCACCACTTCCCCCTCGGCGCGTTTCCAACAGCTATTGAGACAACGCGGGGACCGGAGATCTCGCTCAAGATTCTCATCCACCCGGAGGGGGATTCGTAGAAAGCACGCATCAGCAGTCGAAGAGATTTCTGTTGACGGGAGAGTGAAAGACGGATAAAATAGCCCACGGATTTTTTCGTGGTGGGCACAGAATCTTAAATTGAAGACAATGCTGAATTTCTGAATGAAGGAGGAACGTATGGACATTCCGAGAGACAAGCTACTGGAGATCTACGAGCGGATGGTAACCATCCGTCAGTTCGAGGACCGAACGCACGGTGAATACGCAGCCGGTCGCATTCCCGGCTTCGTCCACCTCTACGCCGGGGAAGAAGCTGTGGCGGTCGGTGTCTGCGCGCATCTGTCCGACGATGACGCGATCACCAGCACTCACCGCGGTCACGGTCACCGCATCGCCAAGGGTGTCGACGTCAACGCGATGATGGCCGAATTGTATGGACGGGCCACCGGCGCCTGCAAAGGCAAGGGCGGTTCCATGCACATCGCCGATATTAGCCGGGGTATGCTAGGCGCCAACGGAATCGTCGGGGCCGGCGTACCGCTCGCGTGCGGGGCAGCGCTGAGTGCCCAGGTACGGGGCACCGAGGCGGTTGCGGTCAGCTTCTTCGGCGATGGCGGCGCCAACCAGGGGACCTTCCACGAGGGACTGAATCTGGCAGCGATCTGGAAACTGCCTGTACTATTTGTCGCGGAGAACAACGGATACGCCCAATCAACCAGTGTAAGTTATGCTGCGGGCGGCGCCGACATTGCCAGGCGCGCACAAGCTTACGGCATCCCCGGCGTCGTCGCTGACGGGCTGGATCTGTTCGACGTTTACGCGAAAGCGGGCACCGCGATTGCTGCTGCGCGGGCGGGGGACGGTCCCACGCTCTTGGAGTGCAAAACGTACCGCCTTTACGGCCACTACGAGGGGGATACGCAAGGCTACCGGTCTAAGGCGGAGATCGATCGGTACCGCCACGAGCATTGCGCCATCCGGCGCTTCCGAGCACGCGTGACCCAGGACGGGTTGCTGACCGCTGACGAACTGGATGCGATCGATGCACGGGTTGACAACGCCATCGACGCTGCTGTTGCATTCGCGGCCAACAGCCCCTTCCCCGATCCGGCCGAGGTAACCACAGACGTCTACGTTAACTACGAGGAGGAAATAGCATGAGCGAAGAACGTACACTGACCCTTGGAGGGGCGATCCACGAGGCTCTGCATCAGGAGATGGAGCGCGACTCCACGGTCATCATCATGGGCGAGGACATCGTCGGGGGCGCCGGCTCGGACGAGCCGGGCGCCGAGGATTCCTGGGGCGGGCCGATGGGCATCACCAGAGGACTGGTGGGCAAGTTCGGGCGTGAGCGTGTGCGTGATACGCCTATCAGTGAGGCGGGCTTCATCGGGGCCGCCATTGGCGCGGCGGTGACAGGACTCAGGCCCGTGGCGGCGCTGATGTTCGTCGATTTCTTCGGTATACCAATGGATCAGATTTACAATCAAGGGGCCAAGCTACGCTACATGTTCGGCGGTAAAGCGAAGGTCCCCGTGGTCATCCGGGCGCTGATTGGGGCGGGGGTTAACGCAGCAGCACAGCACTCTCAGACGCTCTACTCCATCTTTACCCACATCCCGGGCTTGAAGGTCGCGGTTCCCTCCACACCGTATGACGCCAAGGGGCTGATGTGCGCCGCCATTCGTGACGATGACCCCGTGTTCTTCCTCGAACACAAAACACTGCTTGGTCAGAAGGGACACGTACCGGAGGAACCGTACATCGTCCCCCTGGGCCAGGCGTTGGTCCGACGCGAGGGTAGCGATGTGACTGTTGTGGCAATCGCGAAGATGGTCGAGGTGGCGCTTGCCGCCGCGGAGGAGCTTGCCGCGGAGGGAGTGAACGTTGAAGTGGTAGACCCACGAACACTCAGCCCATTGGACACACGAACCATCCTGGAATCGGTAGAGAAGACGGGGCGCCTGATAATTGTCGACGAGGACACCCCACGCTGCAGCCTCGCCACGGACATCGCGGCGCTCGCGGCGGATGAGGCCTTCTATAGCCTTGAGGCGCCGATTAAACGTGTCACCGCCCCTCATACACCCGTCCCCTTTAGTCCAACGCTGGAAGCCGCCTACATCCCCTCGAAGGCGCAGGTTGCAGCAACGATTCGAGAGGTGATGTCCGCATGACACCCATCATACTCCCCAAGTCGGGTTTCACCAGTGAAGCGGCAACGATTATCGGCTGGAGCGTGGCGGAGGGCGAGCGTGTTGAAGCAGGTCAACTCCTGTGCGAGATTGAGACTGAGAAAACAACCATAGAGATTACCGCTCCCACGGCGGGTCTCCTTCGCAAGATAATCATCGGGGAGGGTGAGACGCGGCCGGTCGGCGTAACCCTCGCCTGGATTGGTGAGGCGGATGAGCCCATCCCCGAGGTTAAGACGGCGCCCCCCACAACGCCCGAGTCCACGCAAACCGCTCCAACTCCGAAGGCATCTGCGAGACCCCGCCAAGCGAGAACAGGCCGGGTGCGCGCATCGCCGGCAGCCCGTAAGCTTTCGGCTGAGCATGGAGTTGACCTGACTGAGCTTTCCGGTAGCGGCCCCGGCGGCGCCATCACGACCGCAGACGTGGAGCGTGCCGTCGAGGCCCGCGAGGCCACCGCCGACGTCGAACTCGTCCCGATGAGCTCGATGCGCCGCGCCATCGCCCGCATGACGCAAGGGAGTTTCCAGCAGGCGCCCCACTTCTACCTCACTCTAGAAGCCGACGCAGAACCGCTTTCGGCCGGTCGTCCGGAGGGCGTGTCAATCACGCACTGTCTGGTCAAAGCCGCCGGCCTGGCGCTACGCCAGTTTCCGCAAATGCGTGCGCGGCTTCAGGATGAGGCGTTCGCGATTCCACATGCGGTGCATGTCGGGCTTATCACGGCGGTAGATGACGGCCTGGTCGTTCCGGTAATCCGCGATGCCGATCAGCACTCGCTCGCTGAGATTGCTGAGGTCGTTCGCTCACTGGTTGAAAAAGCGAGAGCGGGAAGACTTTCGGCGGAAGAGATTTCCGGAGCCGCGTTCAGCATTACCAACCTGGGGATGTACGACGTCGAGACCTTTCATGCGATCATCCACGCGCCCGAAGCCGCCATTCTCGCTGTCGGCGCGATCGTGGAGAAACCCGTGGTGAAAGCCGGACAGGTTATCCCTGGGGTGCGCATGGCGCTCACCCTCTCCTGCGATCATCGCGTTGTTGACGGCGTGCTCGCGGCGCAGTTCTTGGGACGACTCAAGGCGCTTTTGGAGGCGCCGTCGGCACTGGGGATGGCGTAGGTAAGGTGACTTTCCAAGCCGCATTGCCATCCTCTGCTCCGGCCCTGGGCGGTGGAACACATCACAGTCAAAGCGCATTTCAAAGGATCACGGGCATTTCCTGAAAAGAGGTAGGCAATATGACTCAAGAACGTGTAGTATATCTCAACGGCGAGCTCGTCCCGGAGAGCGAGGCGAAGATCTCTTTCCGCGACCGGGGATTTATAACCGGAGATGCGGTTTTCGATGCAACACGCACTTTCGGTGGGGTGATATTTAAACTCAAGGCGCACTTGGACCGACTCTATAGTTCGCTAACGTACATGCGTCTGAATCCAGGGATTCCCCAGCACCAGATGGGGGAATTGACGATGAAAGTGCTAGAGGCGAATCTGCCCCTGCTGCAAGCGGACGACGACTATTGGGTAACGCAGCGCATCACCAGAGGTGTGCCCACGGGAGCGGGCGAACATCAGCCAACGGTTATCATCGAGTGCATGCCATTACCGTTCGCTGCGAGGGCTCGATATTACAGCGACGGTCTTTCCGTGATCACGCCTTCCATCAGGCGGACGCCGCCTCAGTGCATGAGTCCCAGGGCGAAGGTGCACAACTACATCAACCTGGTACTTGCTGAGCAGGAGGTCAAGGCCCAGAACCCTGATGCCACCCCCATCTTACTGGACATCAACGGCAACATGTCTGAAGGTCCCGGCAGCAATTTTTTTCTCGTTAAGAATGGCACGCTCATCACGCCGAGGGAGCAGTACATCCTGGCCGGCATAAGCCGCGAAACAGCCATCGAGCTCGCCCAAGAACTGAACATCGAGGTGCATGAAGCGGACATCGATCTCTATGACGCTTACACGGCAGATGAGGCGTTTGTGACTTCGACCAGTTTCTGCATCTGCCCCGTGTTGTCTGTCAACGGCGCGACCATCGGCGGGGGTGGGGTGCCCGGTCCAGTCACCGATCGACTCCAGAAAGCGTATAGCGACCTTGTGGGGATAGACGTGGTTGACCAGTACCTGTCGTGGCTGCGTTAAGCCAGACTATGAAGGCATCAGAATGATATTAGAGGTAGCCCTATGAAGTTGACAAACGAACAGATTGAAGAATTTCACACGCATGGCGTGCTTATCGCAAAGAACGCCCTGACTGACGAAGACTTGCAACCGGTGATCGACGAAATCAGTCGATTCATTGACCGCCGGGCGCTTGAACTGAAGGCGGAGGGAAAAATCGACGCCCTGTATGAAGACGAGGCATTTGAGCGGCGCTACGGTCGCCTTTTCGCGCAATCTACAGAGATTGCCGCCGGCCTGGACATCATGCACTACCGGGGCCGGGCAGTCTTCGAGTTCCTGCACAATCAGAATCTACTCGACGTCATCGAGTCCCTGATTGGGCCGGAAATCATCTGCAATCCGATTCAGCACCTTCGTCCCACACCGCCGATCAGATACTATGAGAACAGCGACCCCGCTTCGCACTTTGGACCTTGGCATCAGGACGCCGGGGTGATCATGCCAGAGGCAGAAGGTTCGGACATCATCACCTGCTGGTTACCGTTGGGCGATGCCACGGTTGAAATGGGGTGTTTGGAAGTGCTGCCCGACGTGATCCGTCAAGGCTACTTGCGGCATCGGCCAGAAGGCGGAACAAGTATAGCCCCCGACATGATGCCGGAGATTGAACCCGTTCCGATGATTTGCTGCAAGGGTGATCTGGTGCTGATGAGTCGCTTCACCCCGCATCGTGCGACGCCCAACCGCTCCGACAAGTGCCGATGGTCTATGGATGTGCGCTACCATCCGATCGGTCAACACACCGGTCGGACGGGACATCCGGACTTTGTTGTGCGGAGCCGAACCAACCCCGACAGCGTCCTGACAGATCACGCGGAATGGTGTCGGCTGTGGATTGATGCCTTTGAGAATCCCAGAGGCGTGGTCATGCACAGAACGGATTGAGTAGGAGAGAGCAGTCAATCAAGCTTACTATAAAAATCAGAAAGGAGATTCACCATGTCCAGAACCGGACGCGCTACCGTAATGACAGGGAAGGACTTTGAAGTGCGCGAATATCCCATACCCGAAATCGAACCGGGCACTGTTCTGTTGAGACAGGAACTGGGCGGCATCTGCGGCACCGACCTGCACAACTGGGAATTCCAGCGCATCGAACACGACATCATTCTCGGTCACGAGAACGTCGGCATCATTGACACGTTAGGCGCCGGCGTCGAGACCGACTACTTGGGCAACCCCGTCAAAGCGGGAGACCGTGTCGTCCTGTCGCCTAGCGGCGGCTACGGCTTCAGTCCATCGGAAGAGCAGCCCTACCTACGGGGTGGCTTCGCTGAATACATCTTGTGGAACCCGAAGAGCATGTTCATCATCGAGAAGATCGTGTTGATCGATCATCATATAACTCCTTTCGTTCGTTTAATTTGATGACACATCATCGACCCAAACGCCGAAACTCGGCTGTTAGCCATTCCCCATAAGCACGGGGCATCGCATCCGGTGCCCCAAGCCCCGATTCCTTGCGCCAGCGAAGTAGCGGGTGTTCACGGTTTTCTTGGGGGAGGTCGATACGGTTCGCGTGAGCCGCTGACTCGAAGATGCCCATCATCACTTCAATGACATGGCGGGCTTCACTGCCGCTACATTCATGCTCCCGCCCCTCGTCGAGCGCACGGACATATTCATCGACAAACCAGTAGTCGTCTGGTGATGCAGCATTTTTCCGGTCATAATGCTCCGGATAGATAGGGGTCAAGGCTTCCCAGCGGTCGTGCGCGCCGGCCGGGATAAAATGGGGCTGAGGCAACCACCACGCACTATCAATATGCCGAAACAGTTGTCCCTCACTGCCATACAGCTCCATGACGGATGCAGCGACGTTTATCGGTTCAAACTGATTATGCAGCAGCGTTCCGGTCACGTTGCGATCAAACTGCAACGTCGCCGTGATGTGCTCACCGGCAATTGTTCCCATCCCACCGGGGGCTTGCAGGACATCGTCCGGCGTGATGCTGTGGCCATTCGTCGTGGCATGGGCGGCAACAGTTCGGCACGGTCCGCCAAATTTCAACATGTCGTTGATTTTGTGTGTGCCGATGTTCATCAAACCGTAACCACCGTAGTATCCTTTGTTCGTAGTGACGATATATCTCAACTCACCAATTTTTCCTGCCACTAACGCCTGCTCAATCGCCCGCATCGCCGCACCAACTCGCCCCTGATGGTGCACAGCAATGCGTCTGCCTTTCTCTTGTGCCTTCGCAATGAGGGCGTCGGCTTGTGTCAGGTCTGTACACATCGGCTTTTCCACTTCGACATGAATACCGTGTTCCAGCACGCGCATACACAGATCATAATGAAATTCCGTGCCTGTCGGGATGGCGACGATATCCGGGGCGGTTTGGCGAATCATCTCGTCCAGATCTGTAAAGCGGGCGGACACCCCGACCTCGTCTCCGAGCGTGTTCAATCGCTCTCCGATCAGGTCGCAGAGTCCAACCAACTCGGTTCGCGGATGGGTGTGGTAAGCCCTTGCGGCGGCTGTGCCACGACCTCGGCAGCCGATAATGCCAACACGATAGATTTTCATTTGTGCGCTCCTGCTTCCAAAATGTGCCTTTACATTATACGCATTTACGAATCGGCGTCAATCCGAAAATATAAACTGTTGCGAGCTCGCAAAAGAGCAACATTGCAGATTTCTATGCAACCTTAGAAATTTACAATGAGAGTGGTCTTGGCGTGGATTTCATCTCAACTTCTCGCCAATCAAACTCCACAACCAAATTCGCAGCCTTTTCAACGTCGCGTTCGTTTCTGTGCTTGATTGTGACCGCAGGAAAACTTGTCCTCGGCTGCCTGTGCCGCCTGTGCCGCCTGTGCCGAGCCCCTCAAAGTTCGGGACAAGCTTTCGAGGTAAGCTTCGAATAAGCTTCGAGGTAAGCGACTGGAAGGAAGCTTGCCCCTCAAAGTTCGGGATAAACTGCCCGCCTGAGGGTGTGCCTGTGGTGCTTCGAGGGGAGCCTGTCGAAGGGATAAACTCCGCCGAAGGGACGAAATCAGTCGCGGAA
>JAPUIP010000301.1 GCA_027296925.1 Candidatus Poribacteria bacterium
TGTCATTCGACTTCTTCTGGCCCAATCTTGACGATCATCTTGCCCATATTCTCACCCCTGAAAAGACCGGCGAATGCCTTTGGTGCGTTTTCCAAGCCGTCTATGATAGTTTCTTCCCATTTAATTTTACCTTCGTTTATCCACTGACGCATATCGGCGTAAAAATCAGCCGCTCGGTCCGTATGGTCAGAGACAATGAAGCCTTGTAATTTTAGGCGTTTGCCGACGGCAGAAATGAGATTCTTAGGTCCAGTGTTCGGCTCACTGTCGTTGTAGTGGGAGATCATGCCACACAAAGGGATTCGCCCGTGTATGTTCTTCAGCCAGTGAAGTCCTGGGTACGTTTCGCCAATCGACTGGCGCAGAATCTCGCTCCAGATTCTCGCTGCATTCTGGCTATTGCCCATCATGACGATTCCCTGACGCCTCGCCGGAAACGCGACAACAAATGCTTTCGTGACGTCGTTGTCTCCCCAGTGCCAGAATGACAAACTGTTCGCGGTCTTTACCAGTCCCCAGCCCAATCCCCAAAACACGCTGTCATGTCGTCTAATCTCGGGTTTGGGCCAGTCCTTGTGCCAGAACATCGAATCATTGACGGCAATCTGAGGGGTGAGCATTTGCGCATGAAGGTCTGGCTGTAAACGCAGCGGATGATTGTCAGGTTGTTCCATGACGAAATTTGCAAACGTCGCCAAATCGGTTGGTGTACAATGCAAACTGTAGGCGGCGTTCATCTCTGTACTCATCGTTTTCGGAACCGGATTTCCTTCACCATCGTGCCCCACTGCCACATCCGTGTCCTCTTCGCCCGTCCAGAGGTACGAACTGGCATACATACCAAGCGGGTGAAATATCGAATCCCTCAACCAATCCGCCACCGGTTGCGCGAGCAAATGAGAAAGGACGTGTTGCAGATAGACGAATCCCTCACCTGAATACGAGTGTCGCTCGCCTGGGGTAAAGTGGGTTTTCAACGGTTTATCCCCTCGCCAGTTGGGAAACCCCGTTGTGTGGCTCAATACGTGGCGCGCCGTTATAAAGCGATGATTTGCATCATTTGCGAGGTAGGGGGTCGAGAGATATTCCGTGAGCGGGGTATCAAGATTGATGACAGCCGATTCGCAGAGCTTGAGCACTGCATATGCAAAAACGGGTTTGCCGAGTGAAGCCGCTTCAAACATCGTATTGACCATAGCCGGTGTCCGGTGAGCGGCATCAGCAACGCCGAAAGTCGCCCGGTAGGAGACCTCACCGTCGCTGATGAAAGCAAGAGAGATGCCGGGAATCTTCTCTTCCTGCATCAACGCTGGAACCTGCTCTGCTAACTTTTCTTGACATTCGTCGGTAGGCCATTTCATGTCCGTTGTTCCTTTACCGGTGTTAAGCTCAGTACCATTCCGGGTACGCATTCGCGAGCCAAAAGTAAATCGTCATAACACTTTCACAACAACAACGGTTATATCGTCCTCTTCTTCTGTCGTCATATCGGCGCCAAAGGTAGTGGCGTCATCGATGAGTGCCGTTACCATCGCCTCTGCAGAAGTGTCGGAGGTGAACTGAGCCAGGACGTGGCTAAGACGGTCGGTTTCTTGATACTCCACCCCTTCGCTATCCTTTGCTTCGATAATCCCATCGGTCATAAACACCACCACATCGCCACCTTGGAGCTGAAACTCAATTTCTCGGTATGATATACCCGCCATCATGCCCAGTGGCATCCCTTTGGCTACAAGCTGTTTAAGTAAAATCTTAGTTTCTCGAACCGCACTTCGTCATTTCATCAAGACCCAAAAGCTCGATTGAAGTCGATTTCGGTCTTATCAGAGAAGGTTTGGGTTTGTAATGGTCTCCTAACAGGCTGGCGCAGGTGCTCGCCTTACGCCAGGAAGGCATCAACTTTGACCCGCAATCGCTTCAAATCGTCCGCGTAAGCCGCGTCATCAATCAGGTTACGCATTTCATCCGGATCGACGGCTAAATCGAAGAGCTGTTCCGGCCAGCCTTTGCCCTCAAAGCGGAAGTACTTCATGTGGTCCCCCTTGACCATCGCTGACGGTCCGTGTTGGTGGGAGTACAATTCGCAATAGACTTCATTTGGCCATCCATCGGTCCGACCTTCCATGAGCGGAACCAGGGAGCGGCCATCCAATCCGTCGGGTATTGGCACATTCGCAATATCGCACAGGGTTGGGAATAGGTCGACGAGCGAGACATTTTGTTGAACGACTTCGCTGCCTCGTGGAAATCGCTGTGGCCACGAGATGAAGAACGGTACGCGCGCCGACGCCTCAAAGTACTGCTGCTTCTCCCAAAGCCCCTTTTGACCCAACATTTCGCCGTGATCGCTGAGAAAAACGACCACAAAGTCGTCAAGCACGTCTAACGCTTCGAGTTTGGAGATGACGCGAGCGTACTGCATATCTGCCCACTCAATCATGCCGTAGTAAGCCGCCGTCGCCCGATGCGCCTCGCGATAGGTGACATCTTCTCCAATCTTTACCTTGAAGAAATCGTGGCAGTCAAACTTCTCAGGTAGGTCCTCGACGTACGGCTCCACGCGGCGCATGTAATAGTTGAAAAGGTCAAAGGGACATTGGTAAGGATAATGCGGGCACCACAGGCTGACCGCGAGCAGTAGCGGGCGTTCCCCCGGCCTGTCGTAAGGTTCGTTGACAAAGTATTCATCGAGGAACATCAAAGCCCCATCAACGGAATACTTATCGTGTTGCATCCAATAACCTTTCCCGGCTCGGGCGTTGGCGATTTCCTTGGCAGTCGACCATTTGCCGGTGCCTGCTTCATGAAAGGTTTTGGCGCGATGCACAGGGTCATCTACCGGTTCGTAGCCATTTCGTCCCCGGATGTCTCGGCCAATGCGTTCGTGCCAGCCGTGCATTTGGTCGGGGCCGACAAAGTGCATCTTTCCAGCGCCAACTGTTTGGTAGCCGTAGCGTGATAAGTGACCGGGGATGGTCAGCACCTCGCTTGGCATTGCATTGCCGAAATCAGTGCAACCGGTGTTCCGAGGATACAGACCGGAGAGGAAGCTTTGACGTGCCGGCACGCATATCGGGGACGGGGTGTAAGCGTTGCGAAAATATGTACCTTGTTCGATGAACCGAGAAAGCGTCGGGGTCCGAATATGCGGATTCCCTTCTATCGGCATGACATCACCACGGTGTTCATCGTCGATAAGCAGCAGGATGTGGGGCTTCTTTCTGGGCATGAATAATCCCTTTCACGATCTGACTTTGTGCCTCTAAAAAGAGGCAGGACAGGGTTCTCGCTCCGTTTCCACTGCCAGAGGCAATGGTAAAATAAAAAAGGTCAATCTACTTGTGTATCTGCAAACTGGAAAGCATAGAGACTGGCATGGTGAAGATGAAAAACGATGCGTACCGGCTTGTTCCACAATGCTCGCACATCCGTATTCCCCTTCCATTTGACCGTATGCCAGATCTGCTTGGGGTCATCCGAGTAAACAGGATGGCAATCCTCTGCTGAAAAGCCTTCATACGGCTTAAACTGGGGGTCAAGCACCTCAACCTTAACGTATCCACCATAAGCTTCCGCATTGAGCTTGAGCGTATCCCCCTCGAAAACAAACTGCCGGGTGATCACTTTGCCCAATTCATGAGTAGGCTTGAGTTCCGCCCAGCCGTCCTCCCGCAGAATCAGGATGCCAATGGAGCAGTAGTCCAACCGTGGATACGTTCCCAACGCTGCGACCAACTTCGCCCGGACTGCTTGTGCCTGTGAGTACGACGCTTCGGGGGCCATTGTATTGGAAGGGCGCTGTTTTTCCGGACGGGCGCCATAGACGATGTAGGTCTTGCCACCGTGAACCAGTTCCCCAGCCACCGAGTCATTCAAAAAGCCATAATCATAGCTGCCAGGCCTACCATTGTCTGCCCATGGTCCCGTGTTGCCTACTCGCCGCCAGTGCTTCCCGTCG
>JAPUIP010000302.1 GCA_027296925.1 Candidatus Poribacteria bacterium
GAAGTGTTGTGGTGGATGGCGGGTTTGACGCTGATTCCGGGTACTTTGTGGGCGCTATGGCTGGTTGGGGGTTCCCGAGACTGATCAATCGTAATTACTGGGTCGGTGGTCTCCAAGGAGGCGTCGCTGCCGAGGCGTTAATTGGGCAAGAATGGACGCATCAAACTGAAACCTGTTGAGGTAAGGCGGAAACTTCTGGGTGATCATCCGCTTGGCGTAGTGGACCTGTAGGAGATAGCGAGTCTGGTCACTCCGATTCGCAGAACCACGATGCCACACTTCGCTACGGAAAAGCACGACGTCACCGGCGTTACAGAGAATGCTCTGTTCCTTGGCGCCGTTCCATTGTGTATCTTCAGCCGGAGAGCGACCGGAGCGATGGCTGCCGGGGACAAACTTGGTCGGTCCCAATGCTTCATACAGATCATCAAGGTAGTAGTGGGCGGTGGTGATAAAGATGGGGATTTTCACTCGTGGGTCAGTGGCGACATCTTCGGGCAGACTGATCGGCAGCCAATCGGTATGTAACCGTTGATCCGGACGCCCCGGCCCCGTCAGCCACGATTGCATGCCAATGCAATGGCAATCCTCGCCATGCACCGCTTCTACAACATCAATGAGCCCCGGCCGATCGAGATATTGAAGAAACAGCGTGTCTCGATTGAACGAGTTGTTGATGACTTTGTTCAGGAAACTGCCGCCGTTTTCCGGCGTACTGTGCCTATCGAGACTTTCCTCAATCGGTTCCAGGCGATCCATGGTTGCTCGCAGTTCAGCGACCTCTTCCGCATTGAGAACATTCGGAAAATAGACGTAACCGTCCCGTTCTAGCGCTTCGACCTGGCTTTCAAGGTCTGAGTAGGCAACCAGCGATAGTGCTTCAGCCATGTGCGTATCTCCTTCCAAAAAGATATGTTGCACTTTACTTTTATAGATGAACGGAATCTTATCATCTTGCGACGAATCCCGCAAGTGATTTCTTAGTTCTGCCTCTATGTGTAGACGTACCGGGTTTATCAGCACTGGGATTTTTATGTTATAATATGTCGGGAAGATTCGCCCAGACATTCTGCTATAAAAGCGTGAGACAGTCAATGCAGAACCGAGTGCGAGCTCAGGGTCGGCTTACAATTGCATCACCTATCCAAACTGACCAACCAATGTACCAGCAACTACAATGGCGCACCTGAATAGGAAGGGGAAAACCATGAAAATTACACAGGTTCAGACGATACCGATTGGCAATATGCGTTTAGTCCGGATCGCGACGGATGAGGGAATTACGGGGCTTGGGGAGATTGCGTACGACTGTCACAGTGCCGTTGTCGCCTTTGCCATTCGACAGATGTCGCTGGTGGGTCTTGACCCACTTCGTATCGAAGCGTTTTGGGATACGATGTATCACGGCACGTTCTGGCGTGGTGGTCCCATCTGGACCAGTGCGATTAGCGGAGTCGAGCACGCACTGTGGGACATCAAAGCGAAACATCTCGGTGTGCCGGTGAATCACCTCGTCGGTGGTCCCTTGCGTGACCGTGTCAAGGTTTACACGCATTTCGGCGGAAATTCGCCGGAGGCATGCGCTGAATCTGCACTGCAGGTTGTTGAGATGGGATTCCAGGCAATTAAGACCGATCCGTTTCGTTCCTCTGACGGAACGCTGGACGCCGCCGGTATGCGCGACGCTGTTGAGCGAATCCGTGCCACACGCGAAGCGGTCGGTGACGACGTGGACATTCTGATTGAGTGTCACGGTTTTCTCAACCCGGCCACAGCAATCCGCGTAGGGCAGATGCTTGAGGAATTCTCGCCTTTCTTTTACGAGGAGTCTGCGCCGCCGGAGAATGTCGATGAGATGGCGAAGGTCGCTGCTGCCGTCAATATCCCCATCGCTACCGGTGAACGGCTTTACACACGATACGATTTCAGACAGATTCTGGAAAACCAGATTGCCGACTACATCCAACCGGATCTCTGCCATTGCGGCGGCTTCAATGAAGGACGTAAAATCGCCGCGCTTGCCGAAACCTACCATGTGCGTGTCCTCCCCCATAACCCAAACGGCCCAATCTCCACATTGGTCGGCGTCCACTTTGGCGCCTGCACCGCCAACTTTGAAATGCTGGAAATGTTGAGACCCGACCACCGTCCGGATCAATCCGCAATTTTTCCCAATCTGCCCACGCCGAAGGATGGGTATATCGACGTGCCGACCGAGCCCGGGTGGGGAGCCGAAGTTAACGAAGAAGCGCTTTCAGCGTATCCCCCGGACGCTTGATAGGTCATCGAGGTTTCAGATTTCTACAATCCACCAGCGCTACGCCTATTTCTCCATTGGCAGATTGGCGAAAGAAGGAGGATCGGATGCAATCCCCAAATATCTTGTATATCCATTCCCACGACACGGGACGCTATGTCCAGCCCTACGGTCACGCCGTACCAACGCCGAATATCCAGCGACTCGCGGAAGAGGGCGTTCTGTTCCGAGGGGCATTTTGTGCCAATCCCACATGTTCGCCTTCCCGCGCCAGCCTTCTGACAGGACAGTGGGCGCACAGTTGTGGGATGCTCGGTCTGGTCAATCGCGGCTTTTCGCTCCCCGATTATAGCCAACACGTCGTCCATATCCTCCGAGATGGTGGTGGCTACCATTCGGCTTTGGCTGGTATCCAGCATGTTGCCAAAGACCCCGCCCAGATTGGCTACGACCAGATTTTGCGGGGCGATCGCAGCCCCGAAGAGATCACCTCGCGTGCGGTGGGCTTCCTGAACAGCACGCCGACGCAGCCGTTCTTCCTCGATGTTGGATTTGGTGTGACGCACCGCAAATTCCCTGAACCCGGCCCAGACGAGGATGCGCGTTACACCTTACCCCCGGCGCCCTTCCCGGATACGCCTGAGAATCGCTACGACATGGCAGCTTTCAAGGCAAGCGCCCGCATTCTCGATCAGAGCATCGGCGATGTTCTCGGCGCCCTCAACGCAAACGGTCTGGCGGGAAATACCCTCGTCATCTGTACCACAGACCACGGACTGGCTTTTCCGGGCATGAAGTGTAACCTAACGGACCACGGCATTGGCGTGATGCTGATGATGCGTGGCCCCGGCGGCTTTACCGGGGGCAAGGTCTGTGACGCGATGGTGTCCCAAATCGACATTCTCCCCACGATCTGTGATCTGTTAGGGATACCCGCCCCCGAACGGCTTCAGGGTTCATCAATGATGCCGCTCATCCGTGGCGAAACCGAAGACATCCACGAAGAGATCTTTGCTGAGGTCAATTACCATGCCGCCTACGAACCACAACGCGCTGTCCGGACGCGGCGGTGGAAATACATCCGACGGTATGGCGATCAGCAGATGCCCGTTTTGCCGAACTGCGATGAAAGCCCCACGAAGAACGTGTGGTTGCAGCACGGCTGGCAAGACCAATTTATGGCGCCGGAGCAACTGTATGACCTGATCTTTGACCCCAACGAAACCCACAATCTGGCTAGCGATCCGGCGATGGATGGCGTACTGGGGGAGATGCGCGGCCGTCTCGATCGGTGGATGGCTGAAACGGATGACCCACTGCTGCGCGGGCCCGTCCCTGCACCGGCTGGTGCGCGGTTAAACGATCCGGCCGACATGTCGCCTCAGGCTGTGACGTATACGGTGCCGAATGAATGAAAATTGGTATGAGGAGGCTGTTATGAAAGGCGTTGTCAAATATAAACGCGGTGACGGATTCACTGAACTCCGCGATGTCGATGTTCGGGAGCCGGAAGCGAACGAGGTACTCGTCGAGGTTCATAGCGCGGGCATCTGTGGTTCGGACCTGCATATCCACCATGATCACATCAACATCCCGATGAAGCCGCCCGTCGTCATCGGTCACGAATTCAGCGGCACAATCGTCGAGCGTGGGGCTGAAGTCACGCGTGTCGAAGTCGGGGACCGCGTGACCGTCGAACCCGGTTTCTGGACATGTGGGCAGTGCGGTTACTGCCGATCGGGATTTAATAACCTCTGCAATCATCGGCAGATTCTCGGCTACTGGCATAACGGCGCATTTGCGAAATATTGCACCGTGCCCGACCACGGTCTGCATAAGCTTCCCTCGAACGTGGATTTTGCGTCAGGGGCACTGACCGAACCGCTTGCTTGTTGTGTTCACGGGGTGATCGAGCAAACGAAAATCTCCGCCGGGGACTTCGTCGCGATTACCGGACCGGGAACGATTGGTCTGCTCAGTCTGCAACTGGCAAAGGCGGAGGGCGGAATCGTCGCGGTCTGTGGAACATCCGCCGATACCGCTCGGCTCAAACAGGCGGAGGAACTCGGCGCCACCCTGACAATTGACGTTGAGAAAAATGATGCGTTGGAAATCATCAAGGAGCATACCGACGGCTACGGCGCCGATGTTGTCTTGGAATGCTCAGGGGCCGCCCCCGCGGCCCGGCTTGGGCTTGAACTGGTACGCAAGCGTGGAAAATACACGCAGATGGGCCTATTTGGCAATCCAATCGATATTGACTTTGAAAGGATTGCCTTCAAGGAACTTCAGGTGACGGGCTTTATCGCACAAAAGCGGACGGCGTGGGAGCGGGCCCTCGAGCTGATGGAATACGGTATGGTTTCGACAAAGGCGTTGATCACCCACGAAATGCCGATCTCCGAGTGGAAGCAGGCGTTTGATCTCTTTGAAAGCCGTGAAGGATTAAAGCTCATCTTACGCCCGGAGTGATTGCGTAAAGCAGGTTCCGTATTGACAGAGAAGCGGCAACATCGGGCAACGCCCATCCCCCTCATCAATCAACTTTCAGGATAATCTTACCGAAGTTCTGATTGGCTTCCATATATTCATGTGCCTCGCGAGCCTGCGACAGCGGCATCACGCAATCAATGATGGGGTGAATCTTGCCTTCCTTGAGCAAAGGGAGCCACCGATCGACAAAACGTTGCGTAATGCCAATCTTCTCTTCGAGTGACTGTGGACGCATCACCGATCCGAAGATCTGTAGCCGTTTCCGCATGATCTGCCCGAGATTGATTTCGGCGACAGCACCGCCCATTAACCCTACACAGACTAAGCGCCCTCGTGTTTTGAGGATAGATAAGTTGCGTTCGAGGTATGGCTCACCGATGAAATCTTGAACCACATCCACTCCTTTCCCATCGGTCAATCGCATGACTTCCGTTGCAAAGTCGTGCTCTTTGTAGTTAATCCCTTCTGTGCAGCCGAGTTGCTTGCTCTGTTCGATCTTCTCCGCTGAGCCGGCGGTGATAAAAACACGGGCACCGGCTTGATGCGCCATTTGCGTCCCCGCCGTTCCCACCCCGCTGCCGCCGGCATGAATCAGTACGGTTTCTCCGGCGCGCAATCCCCCCAGAGTGAAAAGGGTTTCATTTGCCGTAAAGAATACCTCCGCTACCGCCGCCGCCTGCTCGAAGCTCCAGCCTTCTGGGATGGGTATCCCCATGCGATAGTCGATCACCGCCTGTTCCGCGTAGCCGCCGCCGCCGACCAACCCGAACACGCGATCGCCCGGCTTGAAGCTTTGGACTTCAGTACCCATCGCTTCGACCTGCCCGGCAATTTCCAAACCGAGAATTTCCGATTCGCCGGGGGGTTGTGGATAGAGCCCCTGACGTTGCAGTGTGTCTGCCCGATTGAGGGCGGTTGCTTTGACGTTAATCAACAACTGTGTTGGTCCGGGAATGGGGTCAGGCGCATCTCCCAGCTTCAAGACCTCTGGACCGCCGTCACCGGTTCTGATAATTGCTTTCATTTGTTTTCCTTTCGGCTTTATGGCAACGTGAAACGGATGTTGACATCCGGTTTTAGGACTCAGGCGTCGAGTGCCGTGTAGCCTTAATGCCGAATGCCCGGGTTCTAATCTTCTGAATTATACCATTTGTAGTTTTCACTGCGGCCATTTCGTCAGGAACAAAAAATCACAGAACAGCCGATAAAATCCGCCCGACCCCGTTTACGAAAGGGGGAGAGCGCTTCCCCCTTTGGAAAAGGGGGATTGAGGGGATTTGAGAATGGGCTCATCTGAAACTCAAGACGGTATTATTCGTTGATTAGACGATTGAAACCGGTACTGAAGTTTATCGGCACTTCGTGAGGCGCTTGGGGTATGTGAGGCGAAGGCGTGCGTTGACACCCTTAGAGGCTGGTGGTATAATACCCCGGAGCAATTCAAATACCCCGTTATCGGCGCCATGAACCGGCCCTAAAATCAGATCCCCGGATTTGGAGACAATTTGACTCATACATGCGGGAGACAGAAATTGATCGAAGAGGAAAAGACAAATGGGATTTCATTGTAAGCTGATAACCAATGACTCGATACGGATTTTTGACGGACTTGGAGAGACTCAACGAGGAGCGAAAAGAAAATGGCAAAAGATATACGTTTGGAGAAGATTGATGCGTACCGATGGCGTATTCCCAAAAGCTATATGAGCGGGATGCGGGTTGATGGAATCATCTATGCCAATGAGAAACTACTTGCACAAGCTAAGAGCGAGGAAGCGTTGCAGCAGGTCGCCAACGTGGCGCATCTCCCCGGCATCGTCAAGCATTCACTCGCAATGCCGGATCTGCATTGGGGCTACGGCTTTGTGATTGGCGGCGTTGCCGCAACTGATCCACACGCGGATGGTGTCGTGTCTCCTGGCGGAATCGGCTACGATATCAACTGTGGCGTGCGTTTAGTGCGAACCAATCTGACATCAGAACAGTTAGAAGGCAAAACCAAGGATCTCGTTGCCAGTCTGTTTGAAAAAGTGCCGTGCGGTGTTGGTTCCACTGGAAAAATTCGTCTCACATCCGCAGAAGAAAAGAGAATGATTGAGGCGGGCTCGCGCTGGGCAATCGAGCACGAATATGGCCTACCGGAAGATCTCCAGTTTACGGAGGCACACGGTTTTCTGCCACGCGCCAATGCCGATGCAGCCAGCAAACGGGCACTCGAACGCGGAAAAAACCAGCTTGGGACGCTTGGCTCCGGGAATCATTTCTTAGAAGTTCAGGTCGTGGATCGCGTCTTATACCGAGAAGCCGCTGAGGTGATGGGACTCACCGAAGGGCAGATCTGTATCATGATCCATACCGGTTCGCGTGGCTTCGGCTATCAGGTGTGCGATGAGCATGTCAAGACGTGGGTTAAGGTGGCGAAGAAGTATGGCATCGATCTCCCGGATCGCCAGCTCGCCGCCGCGCCAATCAATTCCCCAGAAGGACAGGAATATATCACAGCGATGGCTTGTGGCGCCAACTATGCGTGGAACAACCGTCAGTGCATCACACACTGGGTGCGTCAGGCGTTCATGGATTTCTTCGATACGAGCAAGGATGAGCTTGGCTTAGAGCTCGTCTACGATGTGGCGCATAACATTGGCAAGTTTGAGAAACACCGCGTTGATGGTGTCGAACGCGAACTGTTCGTGCATCGCAAAGGGGCGACGCGAGCGTTTCCCGCGGGGCACCCTGAGATTCCTGACAAGTATCAGAAAATCGGGCAACCCGTCTTCATCCCCGGCTCTATGGGAACCGCGTCTTATGTTCTCGTCGGAAATCCGTTGGCAATGGAACAGACGTGGGGAACGACGTGCCATGGTGCAGGAAGAATGCTATCACGTCGGAGAGCCATCCAGGCGACGAAAGGGCGTCAGATTGACAAAGACCTTGAAAAGCAGGGCATCTTCGTTCGAGCCAAAGGTCGGCGAACTCTCCATGAAGAAGTGCCTGAAGCTTACAAGGATGTCGATGAAGTCGTCAAGGTCGTTGATGCAGCAGGGCTTTCGCGTCGCGTCGCTCGGCTGCGCCCAATCGGTGTGGTCAAAGGTTGACAGCGTGATACGTCTTGTGTCGAATGTTGAATTTAAGGAGTAGCGCCAATGCGATCAGATAGCGGGCATCAAGTTGAACGGGTTCAGGTGGACGGGGCAGATCAAGGCCCCCGCCCCCTACCCTCCGAACCCCAGTTCGTCATTGTCTGCCGCGGTATTATCTTCGTGCTCATGGTGCTACACATTGTCGGTGGTACCTTTTATAGGCAAGTCCTGAAAGGTAAGTCCTATGTCTTCCGGCCGTGGCGGATGTTTCACGCCAAGGGACTTCACATCTGCGATGTGGAATTCTTTATTCGCCATCCCGACGGACGGATCGAGAAAATTGACCATTTCAAAACATTAGGCTATGACGATTTTCTGAAAGCACCGCCTTATATTCGTCGGATTCATGGGGAAGAAGGCGTTTTGCGCGTCGGTCGGCTCATCCGAGCTAAAGTGGGGCATGCTGCGGATCTACGGGTAAACGCTCGCATTGCCATACGCCAGGGTTGGAAGCCCCTTTACACCGATAAACGTGTCGAGTGATCGAGACGCAATTCAAAGCAAACGCATCAGTTGTAAGAGCTATGTTAAACCGCCTGCAACGCTTTCGGTACTGGGCATTGTGTTATTACGATTCGACCCGTTCAGTCGCTTTAATCCGAATCGGATTGGCCCTGCTCATCTGGTCTCGGTGGGGGGATGAATTTCTACTATTTCGCGACATACATCTGAGCGCGATTCTATTCAATTCCGCATTTTTCCTTGCCACGGCGCTCATGTTTGTCGGTTTGTGGACGCGTGTCGCATCACTGGCAACAGCCATCATTCTCTGGTTTATGTATCTGGAGCATGAATCATGGCGGCATCACCATATCTACCTCCTGGTTATTGCAACCTCTTTGATCGCGCTGACGCCGAGCGATCGCTCCTACTCCTGCGATCGCTGGTTCGCGCTCCGTCGCGCAAGCAGGTTGGGATTGCCGGCGCCGCCCGAGATTGGCAATTTATGGGGGCTACGCCTTATCTCCATTCAGATGTCGATGATCTATTTCTGGAGCGGCTATGAAAAGCTTTACTGGGGTTTTTTGAGTGGCGCGCGCATGCAGCACTATATCTACAATGACTATTCCGGCCCGGACTACAAGAACATCCCCGGATTTGCGTTTCTGTGCTTTGTTTCTGCGATTATCACTGTGTCACTGGAATTTGTATTATCCTTCGGTCTGTTTATCCCGAAGCTACGTAAACTCTTAATTCCCGCCGGTATCGTATTACATATCCTGTTTTATGTTTTATTGCCTGTCCGTACATTTTCCTTGAATATGATGCTTTTATACCTTGCTTTCATTCCAGCCGCTTCTATCCATCGCTTTATCGACAATATGCACGGGGATTATTCCGGATTGGATAAGTCGTAACATCCATGTATATATTTCTTCCGGAGTTAGGAGAAGGGAGAGTTCATGCAACTTAAAGACAAAGTCGCAATCATCACAGGAGGCGGACGTGGCATTGGCCGCGCAATCGCGATCGGCTACGCGAACGAAGGCGCGAAAGTCGTCGTCGCCGCACGAAGTGGGAATCAGATTAACGCTGTCGCCACTAATATCCAAAAACAGGGCGGCCATGCCCTCGCCATCCCAACGGATGTGCGTGTGAAATCAGAGGTTGAGAACCTCGTTCAGCAGACGGTGGATCGATTTGGACAGATCGATATTCTCGTAAACAATGCCGGAGTCAATCCACGCGGCCAGTTTCTGGATTCGACGGACGAGGATTGGGACCTCGGCTGGCAGATTAACGTCATGGGCGTTGTCTACTGCTGTCGTGCAGCACTCCCGATCATGAAACGTCAACGGCGAGGGAACATCATCAACGTCGGCTCCGGCATGGGACAGGTTGGACATGCGGATCTCAGCGTGTATTGCGCCTCCAAATTCGCCCTTCATGGATTGACACAAGCGATTGCAGAGGAGGTGTGGGCGGATGGCATTATCGTCAACGTCCTCATCCCCGGTCCTGTGAAGACCGAGCTTTCACGTTCCGGCTGGGAGAACGCAGATACTTTTCGCGCAGCCAGCGATCCATGGAAAGCGCCGGAGCAAGTGGTCCCCGCAGCGATTTTTCTCGCCGCCCAGCCGCCGGACAGTGGCATGACGGGCCAGACGGTAAGTATCATGCGTCGCAACAGTCCTTAAGCCGCGAGCGCACTGTATTGTCCCAGCCGGTCCATCTTAGGATGTAGTCGTACCCACGCCAAACCCGGCAATATCTCTCAAGCGGAAAATGCATCCCCCTGATTCTGTTCTTTTTTGTTTTCTAAAAACGCAAAGCATGATATAATTCCCAGACCTTTTTGGTAAAAAACCCTTAACGCAATGGAGAGAATAACGATGCCAACAGGACGAATCAAATATTACAACTCAGACAAAGGTTTCGGGTTTATCGCGCAAAATAGTGGCGAAGCGGATGTTTTTCTACATGTGTCTGCGATTGAGGGAGTATATGACGAGGTTCGGGTTGGACAGCGTATCAAATATGAGATTGTTAAAGGCAACAGGGGTCCTGTCGCGCAGAACGCAGAGATCATGCTCACCCCGCTTGAGCAGAAACGATTGCGCCAGGGTAAAGTTGTTATACCTCGTGATTATACCCCGCCCCAAAACCAGATTGGCGATTTTGAGACGCCTCCGTCCCCAACACCTTCGCAACCCGCACCGGCTCCTTCCCCCGCTTCAGAACCCGCCAAACCGCGGATGGATTCCTCAAATGTGGAAAGAGCTGGCTCTAAATCGACTGAAAGTTCTCCAGAAAAATCAACCCAAAGTCCGCCAAATCAAAAGGCTTCCCCCCAGCGTGCGTCTAAGCCCAAAGCATCCTCCAAGCCGGATGACCGACCGACGTTCGGGGATCTCTACATACAGAAGCAGATACGGCTTCAGACGCCGATGCTTTTTGGATTGTATAACAATACGCTGCTCCACGCGACGGTAAGCGATTTCTCCAAATACAACTTCGTTTTGCAAGAAGGGGATGAGACCCAAGAACTTCCGAAAACCGATGTCAAATACTGTTACAAAGAGGAAGATGCTGAGAAGGTAAAGCTACTCATGCGCTATAACGAGGAGATTAAGGCGCAAAAATTTGAGCCGATCGTACCGCGAAAGCAACGTTATCAGATCGATAATCAAGCGATTCTACAGGCCCGGCAGGCGCGATATCCAATCGAAGTCACAATGCGGGAGGGCGAAATTTTCCGTGGATTGGTCGACTGGATGAGTCGGTACGAAATTAAGATGATTTTGGAGAATGGATCGAAAGTCGTGGTGTTTCGACATGCAATCTGTGATTTTAAGGCATTTCCAGCCGAAGCGCAGATTGAGAAAGAAGGGCAAGCCGGACGCACGGGACGAACGACTGATGAGAAATCAAACTGATGATCAGACGCCGGCGCCAAAACCCGTGATGGCGCAATATCACAAACTCACCCGCGAAGCCGATTTCCAGATGCAGCGATTGCGCGAAGAGCGAGTTGGCGTGTTGTCAGCTGACCTTTATCGGGCAGCGCCGGCAATTCAAGCCGATTGACTATGCGCGTTATTGGAGGACGTGCCGAGGTTTAAGCGAAACGCTTGGCGCAAAACGGAAAACGCCGAACTGCTACCTTGTTGTCCAGTTGCTTGCTGAAGACAAGCAAGAAAGTGCAATTGTCAAAATGGGTTCGCAACTAACGGAGGGCGTGTAATTAACCTGACGGTCCCTCCGTTGGACCTGGCTGAAGCGAGCGCAGAAAGTCGAAGGTGTAGATGCCGGTTTTGTGTCCATCATTCCAAATCAACCGAATTGCGTAACGCCCAACGCGCTGTATGTCAATGATTTCCAGCTTTCCGGGAACCTCGTCAGCAGGTAGCATTCGTAGCGGGTTCCTATTCGATGCTTTGCAGCGCGCACATGGGCACTCCTGACGCAACAATTGATAAGAATATTCGCTGCGTAATCCATCGCGCCATTGGATCGCAAGCTTGGTGGGGAGACGTTTAATCTCGGTTGGATGATGCGCCATTTTTCAGTAAACGCTGCGGTATCTCAAAAACGGGTGGATATTTGAGTTGGGTCGAAACGTAAAACTCCAATGACCACCCGTTTGAGGTTTTGAAGGTATTTATTGCTTGAAGTAGTCAGCATTTATCTGGGTGAAGTGCTCCCATTCTTCTGGAACATCTTCGTCCATAAAAATCGCTTCAACCGGACATTCTGGCTCGCAGACGCCGCAATCAATGCACTCTTCGGGGTCAATGTAAAGCTGATTTACATTCTCAAAGTTATCTGACTCTGAGGTCGGATGAATGCAGTCTACGGGGCAAACATCAACACAAGCGGTATCCTTGACATCGATACAGGGCTCGGCGATAGTGTACGTCATAACTTTATAGCCTCCTAATTCTTAATGTCATAAAATTAGCATAGAATCCGTATTGAATACTTTGGGTCGGTGCAGGAGACAGTTGTCTGGACTGATATTGAATTCCAATTCGGCAATTAGACACGCCTTTCTATCCAAGGTCTGGCAACCTTCTTTACGGCAACTTGAAGCGGATGGTTCACAAGCATTTCAATAAAGCCGGGAATGGTCAAAACGTTGATGTTTCCAGCCCGATAAAGCAGAAATAATCATATCACATCTGTCAACTTTTGTCAAATAGATCTCAAGGGCTTTGGAGATTTAATGCAATCAGTAATAGCATAGGCCAGTGAGCGTTGCGCACCCGATGGGAATCTACGAATCTTCATGGTCGGGTCAACCTTTTCAACTGGGTCAGATCGTGTGAAATTGAGAGCTATCAGTAGGAGACTAACGAAAGCGTCGGACTTGCCGAGTCATGACCATACCTCAGTCGGAAAAAGCGGCAATAAACTTATAATCACCTACCAGCGTCGAAAAATACAATGTCGGCAAAATTGTTTTGCCGCAAACAGTGGAAATTGACCTCTAAATTCCAGAGGGCTATTTCCATTTGAAGTGCCTCAGGTCATACTCATTTAATGAGTAAATGCTAATCAATCCAGTAAACATCAGCTTTGGTTGTCAACCCTGTTTCGATTTTACGCGTAAATCGTCGAAGAAGAGTTGAAATGATAATAAACAATTAAGGACCGAAAGGAGTTCATGCAAATGCGTCCCAAACATCAGCTTTCACTGATCTTATGTCTTATTCTCATCGGTTCGCTGTTTGGCTCACAAGCGAACGGGTTTATTTATCGGGAATTTACCATCCATGAAATTCTCGATGGAAGTACCAACATCGTCTTTGGGAAGATTAAAAGCATCGATACGAAGCGGCTAAACGCCATCATTGAGGTAGAAGAGGATCTCAAGGGGGAAAAACTTGACGAGATCAAGTTCAATGTTGCTACCGGCTGGTACGTCCGTGGAAGTTCACCACAGAAAATGATGAAGCTGCTCAAGGTCGATATGCCGCTTATTCTTTTCTATCAGGAGACTCATACCATCGAAGGTCTGGGGTATTTCGATGGTACCTGGTTTCGGACCCGCACGGGAAACCCGGAAGGGTGGTGGATATTCACGCATCTGTGCCCCTATATGCCACGCACATTTAACGGCACGACCCTGGAATTCCGGCAGGTCGTTCGAGCGATCGTTGCCGGTGAAAAATGGGTGGCTGCCCCTGAAAACGCCGTGAAGGTCCTGGTCTTGACCGGGAATAGCACCGAATCCATGCCGGCTAATAGCCCTGTGCCTGTGCCGACGAATACGGTCAGCTACGAATATAACGCCATTCGAGCGGTCCGCGAGGCCGGTGAGAAGCCACTGGTTTATGAGTCAACTCAGGACCGTTCGCTCCCGGGTTTGGACGAGGTGGATGTTTTGTGGCTCGGTCATGGGGAGATCGCCTATCGCGGTTATCTCCTCAACGAAGAAACTGAACAGACAATCAAAGGATTCGTGGAAAATGGCGGGATCGTTATCGTCAGCGGTCAAGATAGTGATCGCGAACGCCCCTTTGAAACCGGCTGGCTGGTAGGAAGCTTGAAGGGCGCCGAACGCAAACCGACTCAGGATTTCGAGGTGACTGAACAAGGGAAGAAGCTGTTTGCGGAACCCAATCCGGTGGAATCCGGGCAACTCTACATTGATGATGCCTGGACCGACTGGGATGGAGATTTTGAAGTGCTTGCGACCACTAACGATGGAAAAGATCTCGTTGTTGGCGTGCGGAAACATGGCAAAGGGATGTACATTATCACCAGCTTGCGAAATGATAAGCGGTCCACTGCCAAAGGGAACAAAAAACTGATGGAAAATATCCTCTATTACGCGGCTCACCAGTCGCAATAGTTCCCCAAAAAGAGGGAAATGGGAAGTCATCAACCGGTTCCCCCATACCCTAATTTGCTCTTTCACTAGAATTAGGTAATCATTCGGTTTTAACCTTCCGGAGGTTTGGAACCTTCGGAAGGTTTATTCACCCCTACCGCGAACGGTATCAGAGATCATCAGCGGCTTCCACCGCCTCCGGTGTGCCGATCTGCTCTAACGCCTCGGAAGCACTGCGATGAACCGACGGATCTCGGTCATCTAACGCTTTGATCAATGCCGGTACCGCATCTCTCGCGGCTTCTCCCATCCGTCCTAACGCCTCCACGGCTCCGCTACGAACTGATGGATTTTCATGGCTCAATGCTTCTATCAATGGAGGAATAGCTAACGGTCCCATTTTCCCCAATGACTCAGCCGCAAAATTATGAATAGGATTGGGGTTATTCAGAGCCTTTATTAAAGCCGGCACCGTTGCGTGTGCGGGTTCACCAATATCGTTCACAACGTGGGTTGCGGTGAGTCGAATAGCCCCATCCGCATCACTCAAAGAATCAATCAGAACAGGAATGACCCTGTCGAGCTTGGAGTGGTCTATTGCACTGACTCTAGTTGCATAGACACGAACCCGACTGTCTTCATGGTTCAGTGCCTCCATCAAGGCAGGTACTGCCGATTCACCAATGTCAATCAACGCAAAAGTAGCGTGCTCACGGACATTTTGAATACCATCCTTAAACAGCTCTATCAAAGCGGGTACGGCGTCCTTTGCGGCTTCACCCATCCGCCCCAACGCTGAAGCTGCACTCTCACGAATATTGGCATTCTCATCATGCAATGCCTGTATCAACGCTGGCACGGCGTCCTTCGCGGCGGCGCCCATCCGACCCGCCGCCCAAACTGAAATCTCGCGAACATTTCCATCCGCATCACGGATTCCCTCAATTAAGACGGGGAGGACTGTGTCGAGCTTAGATGCGTCGATCTGATATAACGGATACACCGCACCAACACGAAGTTGGTCGTTCTTATCATTCAATGCCTTCGTTAACGCAGGTACAGCCGGTTGGCCAATCTTACCCAACGCTTCGGCCGCGATGAGACGAATATTTCTATTCTCATCGCTATCCTCCGGTGTGCCGATCCGCTCTAACGCCTCGGCTAGTGCCCCGATCAAAGCCGGCACAGCATCCTGAGCCGCTGCTCCAATCTGACCCAGTGCCCAGACCGAGCCCTCTCGCACATTGACCTCTGCATGGCTCGCTCCCTCAATCAGAATGGAGGTAATCCCGTCGAGGTTGGAGACATCGAGTTGAGATAACACATAAGCCGCACCAATACGGATGCGATCATCTTCATGGTCTAATGCCTCCATCAACCCAGACATCGTAAGCCGAGCCATAGTCACCGACAGGGAATCATCAGCCAAATTCATGGTGTGAAAGCCGAGGGTACCCAAGGTAACGTACTCGGTGGTCTTGGGGTCAATCCGAACCAGATAACTCACACCGAAATCGCTGGGGGTTTCGTGCATGAAGGTCGTTCCGTACATGAAGCCATTCCTCCCAAAGGTCAATCCTTCAATCTCTCCATTGGGAATGAAGTCCGGGGTTCGGCCGAGGAGCGTGGGATTTGCGTTATCGGTCAAATCTATCCGGTGGAATGTGTCTCGCCCATTAGCGACGACACCTCTGCCGTCTGGACCGATGGCGAAGGCATCAAGGTCATCTAGCCCGAATCCAGCGTGGACAGGGGTCGTTTCCCCCGTTTCAATATCTACCTTAACGATCTCACCGCCGGTGACGGAAATCGCGCCGTACAAAATACCATCTCTAGCGAAGCTGAGACCATCGACCTGATTCGGCCCCATCTTCCCGACCAAAGTCGCCTCAACCTGCTGCGGATCGATGCGGTACAGTTCGCTTTGATTGGGAAAGTTAACGGCGGCGTAGATGCGCCCATCGGGCCCGACAGCAAGCCCTTCCGCTACGACGTTGTCACGATTGAATGGCTCCCCTAAATTGCCGATGAGAACCGGCTGAAAGGAATTGTCTTCAATATCCAATCGCACCAGGTCTCCGCGCCCGTTAACGGTATAAAATGTCATTTTATCTTGAGCGGCTTTACCAATCTGAACCAACGCAGCAGCCGCACTCCGACGAACGTTCTGCACCTCATTACTCAGCGCCTGTATCAGCGCCGGCACGGTCGGTTCGCCAATCTGAGCCAACGCTAAAGTCGCGTTGATACGGACAAAATCGTCCTCATCCGCCAAGACGCTAATCAACTCTGGCGCGGCATCTTTCGCCGCTTCACCCAGCCAGCCCAATACGAGCACCGCGTAGTAACGAACACGCGCCTCTTCATGACTCAATGCCTCGATCAACCCAGGGATGGCGGGTTCACCGATCTGAGCCAATCCATCCGCCGCATCTTTACGAACATTCCACTTATCCGCCCCAAGTTGTTCGATGAGGGCGTTTATTTCTTGCCCCTCGGATTCAAAAGCAATTATCAAACTCACAAGACACAAAAACATAACGATGCACGTTCTATGTTTCATGATACATAACCCCTTTCTAAATGCGTGATGCGTAAAATGTAATGCGTAAGATGAGACCGCACTTTACTTCTTACGTATTACTCGTTACGTCTTGATCGCGCCATCATCGCCTCGAGCCCATCGATTGTCTTCGGCACGCCCGCCGTCAGAACTTCGCAGCCGGACTCGGTGACGAGGACATTGTCCTCAATCCGAACGCCGATTCCCAGATACTTCGGCGGAACGTTTTCGCTATCGAGTGCGATGTAAAGCCCCGGCTCGACAGTCATCACCATGCCGGGTTGGAACGTTTTGTACTCCTCTCCTTCCCGTATTTTCGTCACATCGTGAACGTCGAGCCCCAGCATGTGCCCAACCCGGTGCATGTAAAACTGCTTATGCTTCTCTTCCTCGATCAGTTTCTCTTTTTCGCCTGCTAACAAACCGAGTTTTAGCATGCCTTCGGTCAACATCTCCGTTGCCTTTTGGTAG
>JAPUIP010000303.1 GCA_027296925.1 Candidatus Poribacteria bacterium
TGCGTGCTGCCGACGGGCTTGCCGGGTCTGACCATTTTCTCTGTCCGCCCCGCGTCTCGCAGGACGAGCTGGTTGGCGGCCAGAGAGATGGCTTCGCCTATGGTCTTGGGGGACATGCCTTCTTTCAGCGCCGCGGCAACCGCTTCGGCCGCTTGCTCGGCGGTCGCTTCGAAAATGGTTTTACTCATCATGTCCACCCAGGCTTCATCTCCATCACGACTTCCCGCCGGGGGACGGCTCAAGAGTGCATATTGGTCCAGCAGCTTCGGCAGCAGAGTCCTTGGCTTGCTATGACGCGAGGAAGTCCATTTTTCATTCTTCAAACAGTAGCGGAGCGACTGCCGCAGCAGCGTCTGGGCGTTCTCCATGCCCGTCAGATCGAGCATATCCCAGGAGCGGTGGGCAAAGACGATCCGGTGCACATCGACCCCGTCTTCGACGACATACATGAGTTCATTGAAAGCGTCCTCGGAGGAACGATTTGAAATGGCGGCGAAGATCTGCTCGGCTTCGTTCGCCCGGCCTCCGTGCACGGCGCTGCGTAGCAGTTGAGCCGTGGATTCTCCCGAAGGAATTTGGCTGCTTGATACCGGGCGCAGGCGTTCATTTGCGCGTCCGCCCTTCGCATGGATTTGATCGGTGTTGCGATAAAGCACTTTCAGGATGACCAGCGCCTGGCGCTCGGCCGGTAGTTGCTGGGACATCAGCCAGGCAGGTTTCAGGGCCATCAAAGTGTGCATGCCGATGTAGTCCTCGCCGCCAAAGGTCCTGGCGTTGGCCAAGGACGCGGCCTGCACGAGTTGACGCAAGTTGACGTCGCCCCGCTTGAGTTTCTGCGCCAGCAGCGGTTGCAGCTTTTCGATGGGAGTCTCCTGCAACAGGGAAACCAGCCGTTCGGAGTCGCCGAATATTAATCTAGCGGATCCTTCGTTGGCGATTGCGGTTGAAATGCCAAGGTCTTCGGCCAAGGCGGATCCCAAGCTGGCGATCAGCATGCCTTGCCCAACGCGGCTGAGAAATTCACGACGACTGGGGTTCTTCATGGGGTGTCTCCATTAAAAAGTTAAGAATGCAAGAGCTCTATTTATTAGAATGCAATCCGGCTTTTGGTTCATCCTTTTTATACGCCTCCAATCGCGGACTGGCAAGAACAATGCGTACGTTAGATGGCCGCTTTCCAAGGCCGGTTGTTCAAGGATACAAGCCACACACGCAACAACGCACCTTCAATTTATCACGTCAATGTACACCTGATTTCAATGAAACTCCCCGACGCAAGCATCGGGGTTTCTGAATTGAAACAATGCGCCAATAATTCACTTACTTCCAATCATTCTCCTTTCTTCGCTAAGACTGGGCGGAAATCTTCGGTATTCTATTCGGCAGCAAGCTACCTCCTACACTTCGTATCGCATATCTTAATGTGGGAGGGTGCTTGCTGCCGATCAGGTCTTTTTCCTCAGCGCTAAAATCACCAACCCCGACGCAAGCATAGGGGAACAACAAGTTAATTCCTTGCGAGCAGGTTTGCGGCACGCAGCCCGATCTAAGAATTATTCCTCCTTCATCTTTCTGCCTTCATCCTTTAATCATGCTTGAGTCCCAGCCCCATTTCCCTACTTAATGAATGGGCAACCCGCGCTTTACTCATCTCCTCTATGGATAACGACTCTCCTAGCGATCTACCTAAACTTATTAAAAAAGTTGATACCTATACCGGTCGCCGTGAATTTTTGAAATTCCTGGCAGGCAGCCCTTTACTTGCCGCATTCGGCTTGTCTCCTCAATTGCTGGGTCAATCGGCTTCTCAAGTTGAAATTGGAAATGATCTCATAACCGTGGTGGGTGACGCGTTAAACGTATTCGATTTCGAAACCGTGGCTAAAGATAAGCTGCCTCCAGCACACTGGGGTTACCTGGCCAGCGGAGTAGAAGATGACGCCACCTTACGAGCCAACCGGGATGCTTTTAAAAACTATCATCTCAGGCCGCGCAGGTTGGTTGACGTCTCGACGATAGACATGAAGAGAACCCTGTTTGGTGTCGAATGGGATAGTCCCATTTTTCTATGCCCTGTCGCCAGTCAAAAAGCGTTTCATGCGGAAGGCGAGATCGCCGTCGCTAAAGCGGCAAAGGAGAAAAACCATTTGCAAATACTGTCTACGGTTACGACCTCATCGGTGGAAGATGTTATCGCCGCTCGAGGTACTCCAGTCTGGTATCAGTTGTATACCTACGGTTGGGAAATTACCCAATCACTGGTCAATCGGGCTGAGAAAGCCGGATGTCCAGTGTTGGTGCTCACCGTGGATCAACTCCTTCCCAGTAGAAACAGCGAAACCAGGTTTCGATTTATCCGAAAAGATACCCGAGATTGTCTGCAATGCCATATCCCCGACTATCCGTTAAGAAACAAGCGGATGTTTGATGGAGTCAACCTGGAGACCAGGTTAGCAGATCGGGCGACCTTGACTTGGGACATTATTCACAAACTGCGTGAAGTGACCGGCATGAAGATTGTGGTCAAAGGGATCGTAACTCGCGAGGATGCCAAGCTCTGCTTAAAGCATGATGTGGATGGTATCATTGTTTCCAATCATGGTGGACGTGGACAGGAGAGCGGCTGGGCTTCGCTGGATGGCCTTCCTGAGGTTGTTCAGGTAGTAGACGGAAAATTACCGGTTATGATCGACAGCGGTTTTCGCCGCGGAACGGATATTTATAAGGCTCTGGCATTAGGGGCAACGGCCGTCGGTATCGGACGTCCCTACATGTGGGGCCTGGCGGCATTTGGTCAGGAAGGCGTCGAACGTGTGCTCGAAATACTCCGCTTGGAGCTTGAGTTGGCAATGATGTCAACCGGCGCACGAACGTTGGAAGAAATAAGTCGAACCAGCATCGGGAAATTTTAGATTTACCTGCCGAAACTAATCCCAGACCAATTTGAAACGGAAATAATCCATGCTAGAGTCTTTGCGGTGTTTCTCTTGTTATTTCTGGAGGAGCACTACTCTTCGTTCCACCTCTTTCCTCGAATGGGCTCGCTTTTGGCTTCTACAGGAAGCTCAAGCGTCAGGTCTGATATTACGGGTTTTCCTGAGCACGGTAAAACTTTCTCGAAGCGATGATATCGTCCAGGTAAGGGCTGAGCAAATCTTCGTCTTCTACATCGCTCCACGGGCCAATCACCTCCCCAGCCTCCTGCAAAACACCGCCACTCCAGGTCAGCTCTACCTGATTGCCGACTAACCTTATGTTTATGACCAGAGGCTCGGACTCGATAATCAATCTGCCGTTAAAACCATGAACGGTGTGCAGGATATCAAAGCCGCCGCCTTCATCGGGAGTAAATTCAAACGTTCTTACCGCACGCGGCACCACATTTCCAGCGCCGCCAAGGTCGGGAGCTGGCAGCCAAGGCAGGATACTGACATAATGCGGTTCATCGAGACTGATATTGTAAACAGTCAGAGGGATGTCTTTAAAAACACTAACGCTGGACGGAATGACTTGTGCCTGAACGCTGCTGTGAATCAATGAAACTTCCTGTGTTCCCAACCTTGTCACCTCGGCTTTCAAGGCTTCCTCATCTTCCACGATGATAATACTGCCGGTAAAACCGTGGCCAATATTTTCAATTTGATAGTTTCCGGTTTCCTCAGGCGTAAATTCCACGGTCAGAATTTCTCCTACTCGGATCAGATCGGTTGCACTGATCCAGGGAAGAATTCTAAGTCGATTGATGTGCTCCCGATTATCCGTGGTGAACGAAAGCCGTAATGGCTGATTGACTAGAGAAATGATCGGATCGGGGTAGAAATTGGAGTATAATTCCTGAATCACTGACAGGACTCGCACGCTTGCTTGCGGAGGTGTTTCGTTGAGAAGCACGGTCACACTATCATCCC
This sequence comes from Candidatus Poribacteria bacterium, assembly GCA_027296925.1. Classification (GTDB taxonomy): domain Bacteria; phylum Poribacteria; class WGA-4E; order WGA-4E; family PCPOR2b; genus JAPUIP01. Next base: position 3,909 of record JAPUIP010000303.1, read on the forward strand.
CGGTATTGGCTACGGCCAGGTCCGGCCGGCTGTCACCGTTGAAATCTGCGGTGACCATATCATGAGGAGCCAGACCGGCTGGAATGACCTTGTCCAAAACAAAGTTTTCCAAACCATCGTTGAGCAAAATCAAAACGGCATCATTAACGCCATCTCCAACCGCCATGTCCGTTTTTCCATCGTTGTCAAAATCCTCCAGAACCACCGCAAACGGTCCTCCCCCAGTTGCATAGGAGCGGGTTGTGAAACTTCCTGTTCCGTCCGCGTAGAGGACAGTGATCAATTGACCTGCTACACAAGCGACCGCCAAATCGACGAGACCGTCCTGGTTCAAATCCCCAACAGCAATATTTTTGGGTGCGTCGCCCACAATAAATGGAGGCCCCGTAATAAATTGACCCGTTCCATCACCGATCAAAACCACTAGAGTATTCGCAATGTCATTGCCGACCGCCAGGTCGATGAAGCCATCATTATTGAAATCCGCTGCTACGATCGGCACCGGGCCATCTCCGCTGAAAAAATCGCCGGCAGACGTAAAGTTGCCGAGGCCGTCGCCCAATAGTACAGTGACGTTGTCATCATCACGATTGGTCACAGCTAAATCGTCATGCATGTCCTGATTAAAATCCGCCACCGCAATCCAACGAGGTCCTTGCCCAGTGGAAACAAACGTTGGATCCTGCACTCCCCCAACTCCATCGCCTAAGAAAACGCCCACCGTGGCACTATCACGGTTGGCGGTGATCAGGTCCACTATACCATTCTCATCAACATCGCTAAGCGTGATGGCGTGCGGCGCATCATTCGTAAAGGCAAAGTTCTCTTGCCAGGCAAACGAACCACTGGCATCACCGAAAATCAACGAAATCGTGGAATCGAAAAGATTGGCGACAGCGAGGTCCCGATTGCCATCACGATTCAAGTCAATGAGCACGAGCGACCTCGGTCCATCTCCGGCCGGAACTGAATGGGTGGAAAATTTCAGAGTGGACCCTTGGCCGAACACGGTGGTGGCCGTTGACACGACCCATGTCGTTAAAGAGATCAGTAGAAGTTTCATCAAAAAGCAACGTAGGTAAGCTTAGGCTAATCGATCCATTTATCAAGTGTTTCCTCTGCTACTGAGAAAGCGCTTGATCGGTGAATTCCCCAAGGTAACAGAAATGGCGCCGGACAACTACTCATTTTAGAGTGGTTTGTGACGGGATGCTGGCCGGGTTTAAAACGGTTCGGCTGAGAGGTGAACTTAGATTTGAGAAGCTGCTGGAGGATAGGGGTGGAGACCGGGAGTGGCCGTTGATTGTCGGGGAAAAGTGGATACGGAGGGAGCTTCAAGGTCATGCTTGCGTTTCTGACTCTCGGCTGGCAGGCTCTTTTCCATGAAAGCACTCATTCAGTCACTCTCCCCGGCGGCCCGTCCAGCCGTGGCTCGCCATAGCCTTGCCAGGCGACGGCGAGAGCTTAATCGATGGGCTAACGCCACCAACAAGGAATTTCCTATCAGAGTCGAATTATACCGGGAGCTGCGATGAAGTTAGAAACAACCAAAAATTGCACCCCAAGGAGATCTCCCCTACTCCTGATTGTCACTTGGCTATCGCTTGCAGTCGCGTTCGCCGGTGCCGGCACCCTTGCTGAAGCTGGTCAAGCCACTGGCACAACGCATCAGTTCGTTGCGACAACCTATTATAACACGTTCTCATTTGCCCACCCGCCTGCACTCCGAATCAGGCCGGGTGACCGCGTCGTTACCAAGACCATCGACGCGGGGGGCCGCGACCAGAACAACACCCAGGTGGCGAGAGGGCCGAACCCACAGATTGGACCTTTCTACATCGAAGGCGCTGAGCCGGGCGATGTGTTGGTGGTGCGGTTCGAAAAGATCGAGCCGAATCGGGATAACGCCTTCTCGAACACTGTTCTGGCACCGTATGCAGCGGATCCATCGTTCCTTCGCTACGAAGCTGAACGTGTACGGCAGCGAGAGAGGTGGGACGTCGACAGGGCGGCACGAGTGGCCCGGCCATCAACCCCAGCGTTGCGCGCACAGGGGATCGAGATACCGTTCAGGCCAATGATCGGCTGCGTCGGCGTTGCGCCGCCGCGTAAAGAAGCGGTCTGGACCGCCACGCCGGGCGAGTTCGGTGGCAATCTCGACTACTTCGGCATGGTCGAAGGCGTAACGGTGATGCTACCGGTGTTCGAGCCAGGAGCACTGCTGTTCATGGGCGATGGACACGTCCGCCAGGGTGAGGGTGAGGTCTTGGGCAATGCGCTCGAGATCTCGATGGACGTTGAGTTCTCAGTCGATTTGATCAAAGACAAGGAAATCAGATGGCCACGGATCGAAAATGACGACTCCATCATCGTGCTCGGTAGCGCGCGGCCGCTATTGCAAGCGCTCCAGCATGCGACGACGGAGCTGCAGCGGTGGCTGATGGCCGACTACGGCTATGACGAGCGCGGCTCTTCATTATTGATGGGGCACGCGTTGGAGTATGAGGTCGTGCAGGTCGTTGACCCGCATTTCACGATCGCGGCGAAGATGCGGAAGAGCTTTCTGAGCAGATAGCTCAGTAATCTGGAGGGGAGTTTCATTGACGCCTCAATAATTAGCAGTTTGAACCCTTCTTGACCCCGCGGGGTGTCAGACTATTCCTATTTGCGATAGGTATTGACCGGTGGCAGTTGTGCGCCGGTGAGCCCTGTCGGCGCTTTTTCTCCGATGACCGGTATGCGTAGCGTTCCAATGCCATCAATCGTGGCCACGATTTCCTCGCCCGGCTGCAGAAAGCGCTGCTCACCGCGAACTGCGGTACCCACACCCGTGCCACCTGAAGTCCCGTTGCTGATCACGTCACCCGGAAACAGGGTGATGATAGACGAGCCATACTCGATCAGCTCCCAGAGCGAGTGGATCATGTCGCCAGCCGTCGCTTCTTGCATTTGCGTGTCCCCAATACTGAGAGTTTGTCTGAGCATTTCCATCGGGTCGCCATAGAACTCCTTGGGAACAATCCACGGGCCCTGGGGCGCGAACGTGTCGTGGCCTTTACCGACGAACCAGTCGGAACGCAACGGATTGCCTCCCGGGGGCCGGCGTCCGCGGTCGGAGATGTCTAGCGTCACCATGTAACCGAATACGTAACTCTCGGCGTCCTTCGCCGAGACATATTTCGCGGTACGGCCGATAACCGTACCGAGTTCGACTTCCCAGTCGGTACGATCGCGGCCAAAGGGAATTACGACTGGCTGGTTATTACCAATGACGGCACCACGGCTCGGTTTTATAAAGAGATAAGGTACGCCGCGATTCTCACGCCGCTGCCGCCGCGCCTCGGCTCGTCCTTCCTCGGTTCCGGTCTCCTCTACGTGGCTGTAGAAGTTCACGGCCGCGTTGAGGATCTTGCCCGGATACAGGATCGGAGGAAGCGTGCGGATATCCTCTACGTGGTGGATGTAATCGGCTCGACGACTCCCGAGCATGTCGTTTGCGACCAGGTCGTTAACAATCTCGTAGAGCCTGCGCTTCAATCCGTAATCGTAGCGTTCGATGAGCTCCAGCATGTTGGTTGGAGGTGGAACTTTCGGATAAGCAGGTTTACGTTCGAGCGCAAGATTCGCCACTTCGAGATCGATGACGAGGCTGTCGCGTAAAACGATGCCGACGCGGGTTTCACCTCCAATCTCGAACGTTCCGACCTTGAACGGTTCCGCAATTGTAAGCTCCCCACTCTGTGCCGAGCACAAAACAGGAACTGACATTGTAATCACGATGAAAATCACAGCAAGACGCATGACTTTCCTCCAGAAGTGAATTGAATCGATCCATTGCATGCCGTATGTAATTGCTCGAGGAAGATCCTGTCAAGGTCATGGCCACCCGGCTCCCTATTCGAAGGAGAAGGATCAAACGTGAGTGACCTTTAAATAAGCGCACACCTCAACTTGTAGAACCGGCTTTATGCCGCGATCCGGTGAGTAAATTCGCGGCGTAAAGCCGCTTGTATGTTCAACCGGGTGGTTATGAAAGAACTAAGCCCATACGCGAACTCATGAAAGAGGCGTCGGTGTTTCCGTCGAGAACACCATTTCAGTTTAGACTTCACGGCGGAGGCAACTACTCAATAGTGTAGAGACGATCCCGAGTATTGTCGAAACGGATACACCCACGATAAACTCCCACCCGGCGGTTGACGCCACCAAAAAGCATTTTCCTATCAGTTATCAGTTCCAAATGGCATACAAGGAGCTGACCAGGCGGTCTAAGCGGTAAGTTCCAGGTCATTGTTGGATGCTAGCGTTGGTCTTGATTCTGGATGTTGATGGAAGGTTGACCTCCATCCGCGATTAGCAATCACCTTACATAGTGTTGAACGGGTCACCTGACACCACTGGACAATCATTTCTTCTTTTCTCTTTTCAATTTTCGTTTTTCCTTTGGACTAAGCTTGGCCTTTTTCTGATGTTCCCTTTTGCCTTTGTCTTTTTTTCCCTTATCTCCCATATCTGTTTCTCCTTTATATTCCTGCATCCAATAAGTTATTGAGCAGTTTCTGCACTATCCCGGATTCAATTCACGGAGTCAAGGGACGTTGGGACATTTGTGCCCTTTCTCTTTCTTGTGATCCTGCCGGAAGTGGTGATCGACGGTTTCTGTGGTTGAAGACGAAGATTACAGACTAATTGATTGTGATGTTCTCCGAGGGAAGGGAAGTTAACATTACGCATGAGCCTCCGCGGACCGTCCGCGGCCTGCGGTAGAGCTCCATGCGAGGTTGGGCGTCTACTCTTTAGAGATTACGATATCCGGCTTGGTGCTCTCGACGATGACAAACAGTTCTGACTGCTCTTTTTCCGGAACCTCAAACTTGTCCAATGTCTTCTTGAAGTCGGCGGCCATCGCTTGCCATTCGCTCTCCGTGATATTGAGATGTGCGTGTGAGTCTTTCATGGAGCGACGGCGTACTGTTCCGGGCCACCTGTCGCTTGACATACGAGCGCCGTAACCTGGAACTTGAGTCCGGCTTTCGGAACGTGCTTTCGCGCTTCGTCAATCGCGGGGTTGGCGTTGAGGGTGTCATTGACGAGGAGGCGTTCGATAAAGTCATCGACGACCGTAGCAATATTGTAGACTCCGCCCAGCTGCTCGTACAGAGAGGGCTCCGCTTTTTCTTCAGTCTGCGCATGTGCCGCTGAACCTGCCAGCAGTGCTGCGATCACCACGGAAATCAGCGTGATGGATCTGTTGTGGTTTTGCATAATCATTCCTCCTTCTTGCTTTTTGTGTTGCGTGTTCATTCTGTTTCGCCTAACCACAGAAATCACCTGCCGGAAAGCGCGCAGC
>JAPUIP010000304.1 GCA_027296925.1 Candidatus Poribacteria bacterium
CGACCCCACCGAGCGAATCGATGACTGGAATGCGCTGACGTTCGACGAGGTCGATCTCATCCGGATCGATGACCGCAAATACGCCGGCACTTACCGGAATTTCAGCGTCCCCGGCGACTACACGGTGATTGTCAACGCAGACAATCTGGACGGCGGCGCCGACCCAGTGCAGACGACGATTACGGTGCCGGGCGCGTCGGTGAGTGCACCTTGGGATGTGGATGGCAATGGACGGGTGGAGGTGTTCGATCTCGTTATCGTCGGGAGCAACTTCGGCCAATCCGGCCCCGGAGTGAGGGGGGATGTGGATGGCAACGGGGTGGTCGATATTTTCGATCTGGTGCAGGTCGGTTCGCATTTCGGCGAAAGCACCACGCCCGGCGCACCTCCACTGATGAGTGTACGGAGTCATTCATTTGAAAAGCAACGCAGGTCGTCAGGCGAGGATGTGCGGAGCTATGAATCCCTGCAACAGGCCCTTTCCCAGTTGGAGTCGATGTCGAATTCGTCGCGTGGGGTTATTATCGCCCGAGATGTCCTTCGAGCGTGGTTCGCCAACGTGATGCCAGTCGTGACCGAGACGAAGTTGCACCCCAACTATCCCAATCCGTTCAACCCGGAGACGTGGATACCGTATCAGTTGGCATCTGACGCGGCGGTGGAGATTTCGATTTATGATGTGCGGGGCGCTCTGGTGCGCCGGTTGGATTTCGGACATCAGCCGGCTGGATATTACACCGCTCAGGACAAAGCCGCGTATTGGGACGGCAGATCCGAAACCGGAGAATGGGTCTCCAGCGGGCTCTATTTCTATCACCTCCGCGCCGGCCATTTCACCGCGGTCAAGCGGATGGTCATCCGGAAATAGGTTAGGAATAGCGATTGAATAATTCCCACATTTGTCATTCTGAGGCGCTCCGCGACACAGAATCTCTCTGAATCCAAGCTCTTTCACGGCTAAATCGGTTTCAACCAGTCCTCCGGCACCTGCAATCCAAAACCGGGTCCCGGCGGCAGCCCCAGCTTGCCATCGACCGGCATCGGTGTGCCGGGTGGGGTTCGATAGCAACGACGACCAGACTCCGAAGGCGAGCCCAGATAACACTCTTCCAGCGGCACCCCCGGCGGCGAAGCCTGAAACAACTCAATCAACGGCGTGTTTGGCATGGCGGCGGTCCAGTGCTGTCCATACGGATTGTTAGCGCCGGTGTGCAGGCACATCGAAATGCCAGCGGCATCGGCAAAATGCGCCAGCTTCATTGCCTCCGTAAAACCGCCAATCCAGTGGAGGTCCGCCTGAATCAGATCGACCAGGTGTTCCTCGATCGCGCGTGCCCCCGGATAGCGCGTCGCCCAGTGTTCTCCTGTGGCAAGGGTCTGCCACGGCACGCGCTGGCGCACCGCCTTTAACCCCTTCCAGTCGTGCGGGAGCAGCATCTCTTCCATCCACCGCATCCGATAGGGACGCAGGGCCTCGCACATCTGCACGGCGTAATCAGCGTCATAGGCCATCCAGCAATCGAGCATCAGATCCGCCTCTGATCCAATCTGCTCACGGGTTCGGGCAATCAACGCTACCGTCCCCTCAATCCCGGCGTGACCGTCGTAGACACCGAAGGGACGCGCCAATTTGAACTTCTTAAAACCGATCTCTAAACTCCAGTCCACATCATTGCCGGTCACATACACATCCATCGAGCTACGCTGCGGTCCGCCGGCAAGTCGATAGACCGGCTGGTCCAGCACTTTGCCCCACAGATCCCATAGGGCAAGATCTACGCCAGCCACCGCCCTAGCCGTCAACCCCTCGTTGCCAAAGGAGAGCGTCCCCCGCCACATCAGGTCGTTGCACAGGTCGATCGCCCCCACCTCCTGACCGATGATCAGCGGCGCCAAACACTCTTTGATCAGTATGGTCGCTACGTGTCCGGTGTCAGCGCAGCCCAGCCCCCAGCTCCCGTCTTCGGCGATCACCTTCACCCAGATCAAGCCACCCGGCTCGCGCCGACTGACGGATTGATCAAACCGGTCCATGGGGGTGGCCTGCACAAATGTCGCTCCCCAGGGTGGACGACGCGCCGGTGTGCCCGCTTCACTTGGCGGCGGCGGGGTCAATTCACAAACCTGTACCTCAACGATTTTGTTCGCACTCATTTTGGTATTCCTTTCAATGAAATCATCAGGCGCGGACCCCTTCATTGCTTTCCGACGCCCGCAACCGCGCCGGAACCCCGACCGGTTCACCATTTCGGCAGACGCTCGGAAAATGCGCACCGGCCTCAGCCATTGGCGCGCCATCTTCCAATTCCACAAACCGCTTCATCACGTGCTCGCCACTGGCCACGAAGCGTGCCTCGCCGGTCATGTAGTGGATAGCGATTGCCCGGCGCGGACGATTGGAGCGGTTGAAGGGAGAGCCATGCCAGGTCATCGAATGGTGGAATGACACTTCACCTTCCTTGACCGGCCACGGACGCGGTTCCACGGTTCTAATTTCGGCGTCGTCCTGCGGGGAGAAACCCTCAATATCCATGAACTCTTCGCGTTGTGTGAGGTGATGCTGCGTGCGCAGAAATTCGATCTGATTCCCCCATTTGTGGCTGCCGGGGACCATCCACATGCAGCCGTTCTCCTCGTCGGCGTCGTCGAGTGCGATCCACGCCGATACCGGCGTCATCGGACGGATAATCGGCCACAGGGGGGCATCCTGATGCCACCGGGTCGATCCGCCGTCGCTGGCAGGCTTATACTGGATCTGATCGTGCCAGACCATTAAATCGGACGCCCCTGTCAACTGGCTGATTCCTTTGACGATGAGCGGGTGGTATATCAGCCGCCCAAAGGCCGGCGCCGCCTCCCAGATATTGACAATTTGCCAGACCGGATGCGCACCGCCTTTGCCGTCTCGGCTTCCCATGTCGCGAAACAGTACCGGCTGCGGCTCGTCCGGAGTAAAGCCGTCAGGTCCCTTCTTCAGAACATGATCCAGATCCGCTCTCAACTCTTCCAATTCGTTGTCGTTAAAGATGCGACCGCCGTTAAGGAAACCGTTGCGATGAAACATCTCAATTTGCGATGGTATCAGCATATCATAAACCTCCACATCGAAGAAAGTGTAAAGTTATGAGGGGGAATTTCGTTAGGGGAATGAGCCTGCATGTTTAGCTTGGCCAGGGAAGAGTGACGGACGGACGATTGACAAACCGCGCTGTGCCGAGGTCGAGCGTGATTTCTGTTCCCGGCGGCAGAACCACCTGAAAACGCACATCCTGCACAGACGCCCTTCGGTTCTCCTGTTCCGGAGGTGGAGCGGCGTAGGTGCCGATCTCCCCAGGATACTCACTGGTACGACCGGTATATTGGGCATCCGTAAACCGATGCTCTCCGAATGCGCCCGCCTGAACAATCACCCGTCTTGGCTCAAAAGGACTCAGGTTGACCAACTGTAGCACCGTGCGATCTGCTTCGAGCGTGTTGACAAGCGCAGCGACATCCTTAGGCAGGCCGGGACGTTTTCGATCCACGTCGAAATAACGGACGCGAGACATGAGCAGCCCACCGTTGTAGATGATCTGTGGTGCGCCCAAAGTGAGCTGAATCAGGGCCTCGGTCGCTACCGGATTGGTCTCTTGCCAGCGGTGAGGATTCCGATGCGTAGTCGCCTCCTGATCTTCGCGAATCAGGGTCAAGCGCCGGCAAACTTGACTATAAGTGGCGCGTAAAATATCTTCGGGATAGGTCGGGTTCCCACCCGCCAGAAAACGGGTCCACGGCTGCTCATGCCCCGCATCTTCTTTGGTGCGGAACGAGAACACTTTCGTCCAGTCGTACTGGCTCGCCTGGCGAACATGCTCGATTCGACTCCAATCGTCTGTCTCCATGGAAAGGTTCCAGAGCGCCACCGGATAGATCGGCGACATCGGTTGGTAGTCAAACCAGCCGGCATCGCCGTAACGATACGGTACCAAAAAGGTCTCGTGCCCATCCCCTAGTGCCAAAAACTGACCAATCCAGTGCTCATCAAGACTCATGTGCCCCTCGCGGATATCACGAACCTCGCCGAGCGCCACAATGCGATCCATCTGTTTCCGAGGCAGGTCCAGGTAGCTGGCGTCCTGAGTCAACAGGTAGGCATTGGAAGCCGCAACGGTGGCTGCCATCTGAATGTTGTAAAATCCGTGCGGCCATGTCCAACCGTAGAGTCCGCCGTACCACTTTCCTTCAATGTACTCCCCGACCTGGCCAGCAAGTCCAACATTGTCGGGAAGCAAGCCATTATTTCGCCGGGCGCGTTCGATCCAGGCGTCCGTATATCCCAGTACCCACCGCCGGTACTTTTCTTCGCCGGTCAGGAGGTAGGCGTTGGTGACCAGGCTGGTGACGGCGAGGTTGGCGACGACGTCCCCTCGACTCATGCGCTTCGCCATCGCTTGTCCCATGCGTCGTGCCAGGGTTGGATCTTTCAGGTCTTCAATCCGAGTGATGCCGGGGATGTCGTAGTGGGGCAGACCATATCGCGCCATGCCGGGGGAATAATTGTAGGAACGTGTGCCATCATCGACCGGCATGTGAGGGCCATCGCTGCCGTTATGCGGCGAGCGGATGAGTTGATGCGCCGCATCATAGTTGAGAGCTTCCGGATCTTCGTTCAAGTAGAACCCGGCAAATCGGCGGGCCCGTTTGAGGTGTTCCGGACGGGTTGGGTCAGCCAAGCAGAGCAGGTAGAAGTAGATGTCGCTCTCGCTCTGATGAAATTGATCATCTCGCCGGGCGTACTCCTTGTGGACCAGCCCCATCCGCGTCAACTGCTGCGTGACGGCGTTCCACTGCCGCACTGCCAATTCTAACAGGTGGTCTCCGCCGCCCAAGAGATAGAGCAGGGGCCAGTTATAGAAACTCTCGTAGAAGTCATCCTCACTGCCACCAATTTCCTCGCCACCGATGAGGCTACCATTCGGCTGGGTATACTTCTCCAGGAACGGGTACACCGATTGGTCCATGATGTCAAACAACTGCCGTTCCAGGACCGCCCACGCCGGTGGTGTGGTAAACGGTGTCGTCGCGGAGATCTCGATCATGTATGGCTCCTTATGGTTGATGATTTCACCCTATCTTACAAATTTTTCATCCGCAAGTCAACAGAAATTTTCCATAGCGACAGCGGCGATAGAGTCGGGATAAAAGTCTGGGATGTGGCTTTCCACTCTTCTTTCGCGTAAAAACATTGGCGGTGATTGGCGGAAGAAAGGGTTCAAAACCCCGAACGACTGGGGTGAACTCAAATCCCGGTAAACACCCCATCGCCCATATCCAACAAGAACGCACCGGTACTTGCTGCCGGTGCTTTTTTGTTCCGGAAAAGGCATTGACTTAACTTGTGGATCTGGGGTAAAATCGAGGATGTCACGCGGAAAATTCACCGTTACGCTTCTGAAAGAAAGGATTGGGAGGTAACATCGTATGGAAGCCATTCGCCTTCACAAAGTGGTTGAGAAGGATGGTGAAATCGTTGCCACCGGATTGCCCTGTAAAAAAGGGCAGCGTGTAGAGCTAATCATGTTGATTGAGCCATCGACAACGCCCCAACAGCCTTATTTGACGGCCCATCAGTTGCTGAATTCCGAGCTCATCGGCCTTTGGAAGGACCGGGAGGATATAGCAGATAGCGGAATATATGCGCGTCAACTCAGGAGCGGTAAACGATGACCAAACCACCCCAATCCGCACTTCTCACCGAATCGAATATCGCGTTGTTTGTGGACTACTACCAGCTCACGATGGGTAAAGCCGATTTCGACAGCGGGAACCATGGACGCTGCACTGAGAACTACTTTGTGCGTTCCATCCCACAGGGCGAATACATGGTCTTCGCCGGGCTGGAACAGGTCATCCACCACATCCTGAACCTGCGCTTTACCGATGCGGATCTGAAGTGGCTGCAGGAAAGCAAGGCGACGCCGGATATGAGCGATGCGTTTCTCGATTATCTGCGTCATTTCAAGTTCGACGGCGATGTCTACGCGGTACCTGAAGGCACACCGGTTTTTGCGAATGAGCCACTGATTAACGTCACCGGTCGATCAATCGATGTTCAGCTTTTCGAGACCTACATGCTCAGCATGATGAATTTCCAGACGTTAATCGCCACAAAGACGGCGCGGATCGTTCATGCCGCGCGTGGGCGAACCTGTTTCGATTTTGGTGCGCGACGGGCGCATGGACGCGATGCGGGAATCCTGGCGGCACGGGCGTCATTCATCGGTGGCGCCGCTGGAACCTCCTTGGTCATCGCCGGACAATACTTCAATATCCCTTATGTCGGGACAATGGCGCACAAATTCATCCAGGATCGCCCATCCGAGTTGGAATCGTTTCGGGCGTATGCCCGATCCTTTCCCCATAACACCACGCTGCTGATTGACACTTATGACACGATTGAGGGGGCAAAAAACGCCTGCATCGTAGGTAAGGAGATGGAAGAAAAGGGACAACGTTTGAGAGGGGTACGGCTTGACAGCGGGGATCTCCTCCAACTGAGCAAAGCCGTCAGAAGTATCCTTGATGACGCCGGGCTGGACTATGTGCAGATCTTTGCGAGCGGCGATCTGGACGAATTTAAGATCGATCGGTTATTGCAGACCGGAGCGAAGATTGACAGCTTTGGTGTCGGTACGCGCCTGACAACGGGTGCGAATTTCAATCCGCTGACCGGTGAAGGGGGGCCATCGGCGCTTCCGGGCGTGTACAAGCATGTCGAGCGAACCGAGGGCGACAGGGTTATCCCCACGCTGAAACTCAGCGATGATCCGGGGAAAGCGACCCTTCCGGCCAGGAAGCAGATTCACCGCATCTATGATGCCGACGGGAATTACCTCAAGGACGTAATCAGCCTTTGGGACGAAGACCCGCATACCTCGCATCCGCTTCCCAAAGGGCACACCAATCAGCCCCTGATGGTACCGATTGTCCGCCAGGGAGCGGTGGTCTATTCATTCCCGGATCTGGCAGAGATTCAGGCGAAAGCGAAGGTTGAACTTCCCAAATTACCCGACCCCTATAAAAGATTGACGGACGCTGAAAAATATCCTGTGACCTTGAGTGATGGCATGGAAACTTTACTGGAGCAGTTGACCCAAAAAGTAGTGGATTTTTCCTGACTTGCGTTCGATCCGAGCACAAGTTGGCGGGCGTGTGTTACAGACATCAATGAAAACGGATGAATGTCAAACATATCTTCCACATATTGAATGGCAGGGGCTGCTATGACTATAAAGTATTATATCGATGAAAATGGATTCCGACGCGCGGAAGTCAGTCCACCCTATGAACTGTTGGGATGGTATCTTGAAGGCGATGTACAGGGGAGTATATACACCTGCAAGCTCCTTTTATCCGAAATTGAAAAAGCAAAAGCCGGCGTGGAGGAAGAATATAGTGGAACTGGGAATGCTCATACGATCACAATAAAGCGTGATAAAGTTGTTATTGAAAATGAACTCCTTAATGAGACCAAAGATTGCGAGATGTCACAAATCTGCGAAATACCACTCCCTGAGTTTGAAAAAGCGTTGACACAGTGGTTTGAATTTATCAAGATAGGACAAGAAGAATTGCTCGATTGGGTCGAATCTCAAATGAAGAGAGAGGCTGAACTTCCTCACATTCGAGAACAGCGAATCAAACGAAAACTTAGAGAATCAAAAAAGAAAAAATCGTAGGCTATAGATACCAGGACCACACAGTCTATCCCAACTGAATTTGCTTAACTCTGGTAATTTCAGACGAATGTCAGCTTCAAAGAGGGGTCTGATGATCGAGAAACTATTCCATTTACAAGCGTCAGGAACGACCGTCAGGCGCGAGATTGTCGCGGGCTGCACGACGTTTATGACGCTGTCCTATATTATCTTCGTCCAACCCGCCGTCCTTGCTGCCGCGGGGATGGATGCCAATGCGGTGATGGCGGCAACGTGCATCGCCAGTGCGTTGGCCATGGTGTTGATGGCGTTCCTCGCCAACTACCCGATCGCCCTGGCCCGGCGATGGGACACAACTTCTATTTCGCTTTCACCGTCTGTTTGACGCTTGGCGTTTCATGGCAGCACGCGCTTGGCGCGGTCTTTATCGCAGGCGTATTATTTATCCTGCTCGCCTTCGTTGGCTTGCGTGAGACAGTGATGCACATCCTGCCGGTTTCACTGCGGAATGGAATTCCGGTCGGGATTGGTTTACTCATTGCCCTCGTCGGTCTGGAGTGGTCGGGGATTGTCGTCAGTCATCCAGCCACCTATGTCACACTCGGGAACCTCAAATCGGCGCCGGCATTCCTCTCCCTGTTTGGGCTCGTCGTGATTGCCATCCTATTTGCCCTCAAAGTCCGCGGCGCCATCCTGATCGGCATTCTTGCCTCGACCGTCGTTGGATTGGCCACCGGTATGGTGAAATTCCAGGGCGTTGTCTCCGCGCCCCCGTCTCTTGCCCCGACCTTCTTCAAGCTTCAAATTCCGAATATCTTCGCGAAGCCGGACCTCATCTGGGTGATTTTCGTGTTCATCTTCCTGGACCTGTTCGATACGGTTGGAACGCTGATCGGCGTCACCCAGCAAGCCGGCTTGATGGTCGATGGCAAACTACCGAAGGCGCGACAGGCGTTGCTCTCCGACGCTATCGCAACAAGTACCGGTGCCCTGCTCGGCACATCAACCGTGACCAGTTACATCGAAAGCGCCTCCGGAATTTCGGCGGGCGGTCGCACCGGCTTGACCAACATCGTGACTGCGTTACTGATGTTGCTTGCCTTATTTTTCAATCCGCTGATCAAGATGGTTGGGGCGGGGTACCAGATTGGCGAGAATGCGTTTCTTTATCCCGTCATCGCCCCGGCGCTGGTTATCGTGGGGAGCCTGATGCTCAAGAATGTCGTCCATGTCGATTGGGAGGATGTGACCGAAGCCATCCCAGCGTTCCTGACGTTGTTGATGATACCGCTGACTTTCAGCATTACGGAAGGAATCGCGTTCGGATTTATCTCGTACGCGCTACTGAAACTGGTCAGCGGCCAGGGCAGGCAGGTGCATTGGCTGATCTATTTCCTCGCCGTGCTCTTTGTGGTTCGGTATATCTGGCTGGTGGGATGATGTGTACCGTCAATCACCCCTCACGCTTGCGCTTCAGAAACGCCTCGAGCCCACCTTTGACCTCCGGGGTGGTGAAGCAGGTCGATAGCGCCAATGCCTCATAGTTGATTTCAAACCCGTTTTCCGGCATTGGATGTCGCGTGAGTGCGGCTTTAGCCGCTTTGATGGCGACTGGACTTTTCTCCGCAAGTGATTCAGCGGTTTTTGTCACTTCAGCCATCAACGCTTCTGTCGGGACAATGCGGTTCACCAATCCTAAACCGACGGCGGTTTGGGCATCGATTCGCTCGCCGAGAAACACCATCTCTTTCGCTTTCGCTTCGCCGATGATGTGCAGCAGACGATGCGTGCCCCCCCATCCGGGAAACCAGCCGTGTGTGATCTCCGGAACACCGAAACTCGAATCCGCCGCCGCAATCCGCAAATCACACGCCAGCGCGAGTTCGAGCCCGCCACCAATCGCGTAGCCGTTGATTGCAGCAATCACGGGAACCGGCAGGCTCGCAAGCCGACTGAAGACGCGATTGCCATCGATGACCCACCGGCGAATGTCAGCGGGTTCAAAGGTCGCCACCTGGTTGAGATCCGCTCCCACACAGAAAGCGCGTTCCCCACTCCCCGTCAGGACAACGACGCGCACCGATTCGTCCCGGTGCAGAAGCGATGTCTGTTCGTCGAGTTCATCCAGCATTTCGCGGTCTATAGCGTTGAGCTTTTCTGGGCGATTCAGTTGAATTGTGGTAATCCCAGCCGTCTGACGGACCAGGATTTTTGCATCTGTTCCGGTCATCTATTTATCCTATCGGTTTAAGAGTGGATGAGTGATTCAATTTCTTGCAGGACTTGATCCAGGTCGGGTTCAGTAGCGGCGACAACTGTTCCCGAATGAAGGTGCTTATGATGCGGAAACGTTGCAACGGATTGGTGATGTGGTGCATTGTCGTATCGAAAGATTAGTTCGCTTCCCTTCTGAAAATGATACGAATAGGAATATTTTTGAACGGCCACCCCTCTCGTATTCACATACTCGCGAAATTCGAGGAAAGAACCGTCGGTGAAATAGAGCTTGGCTTTGAAGAAACCTTCAAAGGTTGTTCGAGTGTCCGCGGTGTGCTCCCAAGATAACAGTTCAGGTTGGCGGACAATTAACGATTGGAGTGATTGAAAATAATCATCGACCTACAAACTCAATTTCCTCCAAGCAACGAACCTGATCTTGTAAGCTCTGGAAGATTTGATACTCACCTGCCCAGTCAATGAAATTGTCCCGATCGTCTAGTTTGCCATTCTGATAAAGCCGAAAGAACTCATCCGAAGTCATTGCATACTGCGTTTCAAATTCTTTCAAGATTTGCCCTGTTCTTTCTAAACTGAGGTTAAGCCGCTGCAATTGATTCTGTATGGCATCGGACAAAAGCGAATGGACAAGCGGAAGTTTGTCTTTCGGTTGAATGACAACTTGGATCATCATGCCCTCCGTATCTGACAATCTCAGGGAGAAAATGTCGCGTGTGCATCGTAGTGACGAATCACGCGCTACGCTTCTCATTTTGTACTTGTTGTGCGGCTTCTAACAGCGCGGTTGCCAGGAACTGCGGATTGACCTCATCCCTGCCACGAAACGTCCTGACTTTTTCGCCCCGAATCTTCAGCACCGCGAGCTCCTTGCCCCCCAGGTGAATCCCGACTTCTGCGTTGCGGGTTTCTCCGGGACCATTCACCTCGCACCCCATGACGGCAACCGGAATCCGGATGCCATGCTTTTCCAGCAATTCTTCAGCGACGGCGACAATCCCCTCGTAATCCGCTTCGGGGTCGCCTCGTCCGCAAAATGGACACGAGACGACGTCCAGGAGATTGTCTGCCAACCCCAAGGCGCGCAGCAACTCCTTCGCTGTCAGCACCTCCTCAGCCGGATCGCCGGTGATTGAAATCCGAATTGTGTCGCCAATGCCCTCCATCAGCAGCGTGCCGATGCCAATCGTGGATTTGACATGCGCCCGACGCGGCGTGCCGGCTTCCGTCACGCCGAGATGGAGCGGGTAGCGGACCTTGGCAGAGAGCAGCCGATTCGCCTCGATCATCCGCAGGGGATCGCTGGATTTGACAGAGATTGCGATGTCTGTGAAGTCGTGGTCTTCGCAGATCTGGACGTGCCGCATCGCGCTTTCGACGAGGGCTTCGGCTGTGGGAGAAGGGTATTTGTCTAAGAGATCCTTCTCCAAAGAACCCTCGTTGACGCCGATGCGAATCGGGATGTTCGCGCCCTTCGCGGCGGAGAGGACTTGTGCAATCCGCGCTTCAACCCCGATATTGCCGGGATTGATTCGCACTTTCGCCACGCCGGCATCAACGGCGGCCAGCGCATACCGATAATTAAAGTGAATATCCGCGACAATTGGCACCGGAGCACGTTTGACAAGTTCACGTAATGCTTTGGCATCCTTCTCTTCAGGAACAGCCACACGTACAATCTGCGCGCCGGCTTCCACGCACCTTTCGGTTTGACGCAGTGTGGCATCAATGTCGTGGGTCAGCGTCGTGGTCATCGTCTGGATCGAGATCGGGGCTCGGCCGCCGATCGCCACGCTTCCGACGTCGATTTGTCGCGTGAGTCTTCGTTTGCTAATTTGGAGTAATTCTTTCATATGGCTCTTGGTTTCCTTCGCGTTATTCTTGTTTCGTCGATTCGTAGGCGGACGATTGGAGCAGACGACGATTCCCTTCCGTTGCCAGGCGTTTGACCGCATCCCATGCTTCCAATCTGTGCTTTCCGATGGTTACCGAAAACACGCAGTTATTATGCAGTAACGGATCTGACTCTGGATCGAAGCCGTACACCTCACTCGCTCGCTTCCACTCAACCGTGCCGGGAATCGGGGTGAACTCGCACAGTTTCACCGGAACGCCCCGCTCGTGCACAAACCGAATGCTTTCGACTACCTCTTCAAGGGGCTGCCCGGGGAGTCCCATCATCAAGTAAACCCCAATATCCTTTGCCGTAAATCCCGCTGCCTTAAGCCGCTCAACCGCTCTTGTGAAACCGTCGTTGGTGACTTTGGGCCCGGTCAACTTTTGCCGCGTGACATCGCTGGTCTCAAGGCTAATCCGTACGGTTTTGAATCCAGCGGCGTACATTTTGTGTGCAAGCTCGGCGTCAATCACCTGGGCGTGCATGGAGTTCGGCGTGTGGAAATAGAACTTCAGTCCCCGATCGAGGACGAGCTCCAAGATCTTGTGAATGTGTTTCCGCGCATTGAGCAGGAGCGCGTCGTCGTAGAATGCGAAATTCCGCGTGCCGAATTCATCATGGCACCACTGGAGTTCGTCCACAACCTGTTGAGGAGCGCGCTGCCGAAATCCGGGGCTCACCAAATTCACCGCGCAGAATGAGCATGTCATCGGACAGCCACGCGCCGTGAGGACTGCCGCAAAATCGAGCTTCCGGATGAGGTCATGTGCCGGGAAGGGATAGTCGTTGATGTGGGTTGGAAATTGGGAATAGTCCGATCGGTTGCTCGTCAACTGATCAATGAGCTTTAGTGCCGGAAATTCCCCTTCGCCCCGGATCACAACATCCGCCCCTGAACACTCCACCGCATGTTTGTAACACAATGTCGCATAAGTACCGCCAAGCAGCACTGGAACGTCGGGATAACGCGCCTTGACACGTCGGATGACCTCGTGCGGTCCCGGATACCAGTAGGTCATCTTCGAGGTGACCAGGACCACATCGGGCTTATCGCGCCCCTCCAATTCCGACTCAAAGATCTCCGGCGGAATCCCATACCGGCAGAAATAGCGGGGAACATGTTCGACCACCGCCGGCTTTTTAACTTGTTCCCGGTGATATTTCCCGGCGCCGTAGGCGTTGCCCGTCGGTGTGGATAATCCCTGCAACTTCAGGAGTTCGGGATGATGACGGTCCAGGCAATCGATAAAATCGAGTTCGTATCCGTTCTCGCGCAGGACGCTACCGACGGAGAGTAGCCCAATCGGCTCCACCCACAGGTTGAAGGCAGCGAAATCGTAAATCCACGGGTTGATGAGCAACACACGACCTTTTGGCATGGCGGTATTCCCTCATTCATCAAAGATCGCACTGAACTTCCAAAATGTCAACAAGCTTAACGACGTTTTCATACCATGACTTAATCTGTGAGTAGCTAACTCCTACATTTCGACCATGAGCTATATTGTTTCGATTCGCAACTATACTGTCTATCGAAGCTTTAATTTCACCTTCTGTTTCTGATTCCAGGTTGTCTGCCCATGATGGATTAAAAGTGCGTGTTACGTTCAAAATTTGCTGCATCTTAGGATTCTGGAAACGCCGCAGTTGAGCTTCAACAAAATTGACAATGTTTGAGTGGGCTTTGTTACGAGCATAAGCACTATATATAGCTCTAACAGAAGTTTCTATAAATCCAGATGACAAGATACACAAGTACCGAGCCCAATGCGCTTTTAGCTCAAGATCCTCGATCTCATCAATCCTTTCAAACAAAGCCAATAGGCGCTGATGATATTCAACAATCTCCCGTGTTTTCATTGAATATCGCCAAAAGCTTTGATAGCCAAATTCAGTCGGGTTCGGATCTGTGCTTCGTCTGACGTTGCTTGCTGATATGCCGCCTGAAAAGTCTCATTTGAAAGCAATTTTTCGTAGCAAGAACGCAGTGAATCCGGATCTTTCACGGGGCCAGATTCAAGACGACGGGCAACACCCACCATTACAGCATCAAAAACCGCGGCATTTATTGTTGAACGTGGCTTGAACGCTTTCTTACCAACAGCCGAGTATATCGCGTCAATTGTATGCTCAAAGCATTCCTGAAATTTATCAGCTTGCTGCTTATTTAACCGACGGTGGCGACCCATAAATGTATTGAGGAAACCTTTCATCGGTCTCTCATAGATTTCCGGATCGGAAACAAGTGCAAGAAATCGCAGGATTAACTCTTGGTCTTTCATCCTTGTATTTTCACGCCCTAATATCGCTCGCCATGACGGATTTTTGTTTAAATCTTTAAGTAAATCACCAAATGGACCATGATAAATGCAAGTACGAATTTCTTGTGGCGAAAGGGGTGTACCGCCGGTATTAAGTCGCTCGAAGACATGGTAAATACTGCTATTGTCATCCGATGGTTCATCTTGTGTAGTAATTGTCGCATGAACGATTGAATCATCTAATCTCAATCGATCTTCGTCAGACAAAGTTTTATATGTCTCATCTTCAAATTGAGGCTGTACACCGGTTAGCCGAAACTGTCGTCCGGTAGTCGCAAATATTCCATCGTAAAAAAACTGTAGTGTTAATAGGCGTTGTTGTCCATCGATAATAAGAAGCTTCTGTGTCTCTTGATCTTTAGACAAAAATACGCCTGGTACTGGAAGCCCTAACAGCAGCGATTCAATAAATCTTGATGCTTGAGGGAGTTTCCATACATATTTTCTCTGAAAATCGGGGATAAAAATTGCCTTGTTCTGAAGGCGTTTAACAAGGCTATCCACAGGA
>JAPUIP010000305.1 GCA_027296925.1 Candidatus Poribacteria bacterium
CGAGGGAAGGGGGAGACTAACCTCCCCTCTCCTCACAGGTTCAGGGGCGGACACTTCGGTGTAGAGCGGGCGGCTCGCCCGTTCAGAATGCCAATGAACGAGCCAGCGGCTCGCTCTACGTCTGATCCTTCATGTTTTCAAATATGAAACTGTCCGCCCCTGAATCCTCACAGGAGAGGGGCAGGGGGAGAGGTCCCTAAGTGAAAAAGTCGGCGAATGAATTCATGCATCAATCTTGAATCTCGATTCCACTATATTCCATGTCCAATCGACCGCTTCCTAACGTCCGCAAAATCCTGATCATCCGAAACGATGGCATCGGCGATCTGCTCAATTCTACACCTGCCATTGCGTTGCTGCGTCAGAACTATCCCGATGCAGAAATCACTGTGCTGGCCCGATCCTTGAACGCCCCTGTGTTGATCGGCAATCCCAACGTCGATTGCGTCCTGATCTTCGATCGGGAGGCGGGGAATCGGTTGCGGTTTTATCACAACCTTCGCCGAGAAAAGTACGACCTCGCCATCGCAATGCGAACTGCCTCATGGTCTAATTTTGTGGCGTTTTTGTCCGGCGCGCGGTATCGGTTGGGACGCTATCACAAGCGGTTTAAGCACACCTTGACTCACGCATGGAAGGGGGAGTATCAGAAGGGCAATGTTCATGAGGTCGATCGGAATCTAGAGTTGGTTCAGTTAATCTGCGAAGGCGGCGGAGATCGGCGACTCGTGTTCAATCTACTGGACGATGAGATTGCGCATGCGAAGTGCCAACTTTCCGATTGGGGTATTACTCCCGATGACTTTCTAGTTGGCATTCACCCCGGTGGGAGCTCGTTCGATAAACGGTGGCCCGAGGGGAGTTACGCCCAAATTGCCGATCAGCTAGTGCGGGAATATAACGCAAGGATTCTGATTTTACGAGGTCCAAGAGAAGCTGAACTTAGTCGAAATATTCGGCAATCGATGCAGTCGGCATCGATTACCTACGCGCCCAAGTCCATCCGCGAACTTGCTGCGTTGTTAAAACAATGTAACCTCGTCGTGTGCAACGACTCCGGCCCGATGCACATCGCCGCTGCGCTGGACGTGCCGATGGTCACACTTTTTGGCCCCACCGACCACGTCGTCTGGAAGCCGCTGAGTGACAAAGCAACAGTTGTGCGGCGCGATATGCCGTGTTGGCCCTGTAGTGCTCATAAGTGCAAGATCGGTTGGGAGTGCATGAAAAAGCTCCCAGTTGATAGGGTATGGAGAGAGGTTGAAGCGAAAGTAAAATAATCACACCGGACAGACCACTTCCCTACAACTCTTCACAGGATTTAGAAGGCAGGAGTTCAATGATAACCGTGAAGTGGAGAGAGATGATCTCGCTTTTGATATTGTGTTTCTGGGTCATTGGAAGCTATTCACATATACAGGCGCAAGTGCCGACCCAGGAAGAAGAGATTACCCAATGGATTGCCCGCCTCAGCGAAGGCGAGCTCGGGGATAATAATGCGGCGACCGAAGCACTGATAAAAATCGGTCAACTCGCCATCCCCTATCTGCTTGACGTCTTCGAATCTGACCCGCCTGACACTCAAGACCGAACTTTGTCAGATGTGCATTGGACTCGCTTGAGAGCCGCGTATTGTCTGAGTATGATGAATTATCCTGATGTTGTGACCCTTCTGTCTCAAATCGACAACCCTGACGTACAACTTCGTGTCGCACTCGTTTTCCCTTTGAAATATCGGGACAAAATCCTCCCGATTCTCCAAAAATCCCTCGACCACCCGGATGCTCAAACACGTCTGAAAATCGCAGAGAAGTTGGCGGATCTGGGGCAACCGGATGGCTTTGAAATACTGCTCGATGGAGAAGCCACAGTGAGCCAAATCGTTACAGGAAACTATGAACTGAATCTGATGTTGACCGGAGACATGCCATCTCAAGAAGCAAGCGTTTTTTTCACCGGCAACAAGGGCTCGTCGCACCAGGCATATCTGGCAATTTCAGACCAAGTGGTCAAGCTCGTTCGCAAGACCGGCAACAATGCCGTGGTCTGGAAAAGGCACAAGGGTGCCGGAACGTTTCCGTGGAAGATTCGCATTCTCAAGAAAGGCAACTTTTTCAGGTACTGGGTGAATGATACGACGGGCTGGATTCGAGGCCCCCTTGGCGAATGGGAGAACGTCTATGAACCTGTGCAGAATATGGTGAACATAAAAATACCAGAGGGTATTACGATTCAGCTCTTTACCATCACCACCCTTCCATGGCTACAACAGGTCACTTCCCCTGTCATTGCCTGCGGCCCAAAGGAAAGTTTCTACGAGAAACAGATTATTCCCGGTGCCATCATTGAATATAATGGCAAATACTATATGTATTGCATGGCAGGAATGGAAGGAAACGAGGAGGGTTCCTCTAGACGAACGATAGCTGTGGCGACAAGCGACAACTTGAAAAACTGGGAGGTTCACCCGAAACCGCTAATGACTTACGAGAATCTCCCGTATGATAACCTCTATGTCAGCGGAGCCGTTGTCACTCCCGAAAAGCAAGTGGCTATCATGTTCTCAGCACAGCAGTTTCCAGAGTGGAAAGGCTTTATGCTGGCGACCTCCAGCCATCCCATGGGCCCCTTCACTTTGCATCGAGACAATCCGGTCTACAAACACTTCTCTCATGCCCACGAGTTCGACCTTCTTCGCGTTGACCATGCCGAATACCGCTACGTCCTGTTTTACGCGGGCTTTACTCCCAATCCCCAATCCGGCCCACCGGGGGACCGTGGTTATCTGCTCTACAGTAACGATTTGATCAATTGGCGGTCAGATCAACGAAACCCGGTCTTTGGCCCAGAAACAGCGGATAATTGGGATGCCATCCATGTTCGTCCTCGATCGTTGAACAAAATCGGAGACACTTGGTACTTATGGTACGAAGGGGCTAATCAATGGGTACCCCCGATAAAAACGGCTGATGGACGATCTCACCATGGCTGGTGGGATACGGTCGGACTCGCACGTTCGGTGAATCTAATCGACTGGGAATACTATCCGAGAAATCCGGCTTTACCTGGTTTGGGAATCGGCATCGACCAGTTCGACAGCCGGTGGGTTGGATGGCCACGCATGTTTGTCAAAGATGGTATGGGTTACATCTTCTACACAGGCGATGCTCAAGTCGGATTGCGAAGCATTCGCATTGAGCAACTGACCGATTGGCAGAGCGAAGGGGGTAAGGTGCTTGATATGCTTAATCAAACCCGGACAACCAATGAATGAAAGTTGATTCACAATTAGATAAAGTGCTAGGTTGTGTAGTTGGAGCGAGTATCGGCGACAGCATCGGGGGACCCCTTGAAATGGCAACTGCCGAGCGCGTGCGAACGGAGCTTAACGGTTCTGATTGGATCGACGACATGCGACCATACTGTAGGTCTGCAAGTCCACATGGCGTATGGGTAGATAACGCACCAAAAGGAACAGGTACGGATGATACTCGTTACAACCAGATCTTTTTGGAAAGTGTGATTAAACATCGCGGAAAAATAAACGCTCACATCCTCACAGAGGAATACATCGAACGGTACCGGCATGTTGAACGGTACTACCCCAAATATATCACTCTAGCACGAGAGCAATT